>QKGJ01000053.1 GCA_003251275.1 Ignavibacteria bacterium | reverse complement strand
TGAAGATCGTAGCCCCGTCAACCCCACGTGATGCGAAGGGTCTGATGAAGGCGGCAATCCGTGACAACAATCCCGTTCTCTTTTTCGAGTTCAAATATTTGTACCGAAGGATAAAGGATGAAGTCCCGGAAGAAGATTATGTTGTCGAGATCGGCAAAGCGGATCTGAAAAGGGAAGGGGGCGACATTGCAATTATCACGTACGGAACCACTGTTCATTTCTCTCTGGAAGCCGCGGAGATTATTGCGAGAGAGGATGGCGTCGAAACATCCGTCTTGGATCTTCGGTCCCTTTCTCCACTTGATGAAGAGACGATCCATTCAGTCGTGAAGAGCACTGGCAAAGTGTTGATTGTCCATGAGGATAGCGTCACCGGAGGTATAGGCGCCGAGCTTGCCGCCCGTATTTCTGATAAGGCATTCCAGTTTCTGGACGCACCGATTCGACGGGTAGGCGCCCTGGATACTCCGGTTCCGTTCGCGCCTCCATTGGAGGAATATGTTCTTCCAAATACACAACGTATTGTTGAGGCATTGCGCAGCCTCGCACGATTTTGATTTTCTCGCACTACATGTAAGGAATATATCATGGCTCGCGTCGAAGTGGTAATGCCGCAAATGGGGGAGAGTATCGCTGAAGGAACAATCGTCAAGTGGCACAAGAAAGTCGGGGATCCTATCAAGAAGGATGAGACACTGCTCGAGATCAGCACTGACAAAGTTGATTCGGAAATCCCTTCACCCTCAACCGGAGTTGTTTCTGAGATCGTTGTCCCCGAGCAGGAGACCGTGGCGGTTCAAACGGTGATCGCTTATCTTGAGACCGAGGGTGGAGCGGTTGCTCTTCAGTCGCCAGGTGCGGAGAAGAAGGTGGATGCTTCCCAAAAACAGAAGGAAACATCGGCGCCGTCCGCTGCTAAGGGGGCCCGGGTGGAAATTGTAATGCCGCAAATGGGTGAGAGTATCGCCGAAGGAACAATCGTCAAGTGGCACAAAAAAGTGGGTGATAAAGTGAAGAAGGACGAAACCCTGTTGGAGATCAGTACGGACAAGGTTGATTCTGAGATTCCGTCTCCAGCAAGCGGAGTTCTCTCCGAGATCCTGGTGCAGGAACAGCAAACGGTGGCGGTTCAAACAGTGATCGCATTTCTCACGACCGAAGCAGGAGCGTCGGCAGTTGCCTCCGTTCCGAAACAAGCATCTCCGCCTCCAGCCACTCAGGTCACGAGCCCTGCCTCGGTATCAACCGCGGTAACCCATCAGCAAATGGAAAAACCAGTTTCAGGTCGATTCTATTCTCCCCTTGTTCTGACCATTGCGAGAACGGAGGGTATAGGGATGGAGGAACTCGGAAGAATTTCTGGTTCCGGTGAAAATGGACGGGTTACGAAAAAGGACATGCTTGGCTATATTGAAGCGAGGAAATCCGGCACTGTCGATTCTGGAGCGCCCACAACAGCAAGTCATCCGAAGGCTACATCAACCGGGATTGTTGCAAAGCCAGTGGAGGTACCCGAGTTACGTCAACGCTATCCGTCACCCCAGTATGACATCCTGCAGATGAGCAACGTGCTCCAGAAGATGGCGTCGCATATGGTGAAGAGCATACAGGCCTCACCCCATGTTGCTGCGATTCACGAGGTGGACATGACAATGGTGGCGAAGCATCGCACGGCTCATGCAGCTGATTTCGAGAAGAGAGAAGGATTCAAATTGACGTTCATGCCATATATCGTTGACGGGGTGATGCGGGCCATCAAGAAGTTCCCACTGGTAAACTGTTCCATCGAAGGGGACAAGATTATCAAAAAGAATTTCATCAATATCGGCATTGCCGTTGCTGCGGAGAACGGATTGATCGTGCCGGTAATCAAAAACGCGGATGAAAGGAACTTCCTAGGCCTTGCCCGGGCAGTGAACGATCTGGCAGTCCGGACGCGAACCAAAAAACTCACTCCGGATGATATTCAGGGTGGAACGTTTACCATCTCAAACTACGGAGTGTTCGGCACAATGATTGGCACTCCGATCATTAATCAACCGCAGGTTGCAATCCTCGGCACGGGCGCGATAAAGAAACAGGTTGCGGTGATAAACGAGGCGATTGCGATTCGGTCAAAAGCCTTCTTCACGCTCTCCTTCGACCATCGTATCGTTGATGGGGCCCTGGCCGGTACCTTCATGGAAGAAGTGGTACGGTATCTCGAAAACTTCAATCTGTCAACAAAGGTCTAAGGTGGAATTGATCCAGGAAATCCCCGCAGAGCAGCCGACCCGTCGCAGACCTGAGTGGTTGCGAGTGCGAATGCCGGGAGGAGAAAACTTCGCGCGTCTCAACTCTCTGATGCGCAATCACCGGTTGCATACAGTGTGCGAGGAAGCGCGTTGTCCGAACATGGCGGAATGCTGGAACTCAGGCACCGCAACGTTCATGATTCTGGGAGAAACCTGCACGCGGTCCTGTGGGTTTTGCGCGGTCAAGACAGGCAGACCTTTGGCTCTTGATCTGAATGAGCCGTATAGAGTTGCAGACGCAATCAGAATCATGAACATTCGCCATGTGGTGATCACCTCCGTCAATCGAGATGAACTTCCCGACGGCGGTGCAACGATTTTTGGAGAAACGATTCGGCAGGCGCGTCTTGTCAATCCGGAAATAACCATCGAAGTGCTTATACCGGATTTCCGGGGTGCCGGCTGGGCGCTTGATTTGATTATTGATACCAAGCCTGATATTCTCAACCACAACACCGAAACTGTTCCGCGTCTATACAAGATCGTTCGCCCGCAGGCAAAGTATGAACGTTCTTTGGATCTGCTCAAACGTGCCAAGAAAAAAGGGATGGTCACAAAAAGCGGTTTGATGTTGGGTCTCGGGGAAAGAGTGGATGAGGTTGTAGGTGTCATGAACGATCTTCGGAAGGTGAAGTGCGATATCCTGACCCTCGGTCAATACCTTCAGCCATCAAAGGATCACCTGCCAGTGGATCGGTATGTTCACCCTGATGAATTCCAGTTGCTGAAAAAACGTGCCTTGGAAATGGGGTTCAGACACGTTGAATCAGGCCCTCTTGTGAGAAGCTCGTATCATGCGGGAGATCACCTCACCAAACCACAGGCGGGTCAAGCGGACCCATCGCATGACGAAGACTGCAAGGCAAAGTTTTGATTCGAAAGTGGGGCCAAGAAGCTACTGATTTTTGATTGACTCTCTCTTACCGATTTCGTATAATAAACGACTTTTTCCGCAGTCTAAAGCACATTTCATTGATTATTTAGGTTTTTCAGGGAGTTAATACATTGGAGAAGACAACCCGGTTTTTTCGACAGTCGGATATTACACAAAAATGGCATCTGATTGATGCCTCCGGGAAAACCCTCGGGCGGGTTGCGACTGAAGTCGCAAGACTCATTCGCGGAAAACATAAACCGGAGTTTACTCCGAACGCGGACCTTGGGGATTTCGTCGTGGTGGTGAACGCTGCGAAGGTGAAGCTCACGGGGAAGCGAGCTGAACTCAAGCAATACTTCCGTTATACAGGGTATCCGGGAGGAGCGATCTTTGACCGCTTCCAGGATGTCGTGAAGAAAAACCCGGGACGTGTGTTTGAGCACGCGGTGAAGGGAATGCTGCCACACAATAAACTTGGCCGGCAAATGATCAAGAAACTGAAAGTATATGCAGGTGCCGAGCATCCGCATGCAGCCCAACAGCCGGCTGCGTACAAAATCAAGAATTAAATCAGTAGGAGTTGTAAACACGAATGCATGCGCACACCACAACCGCTGTCGGAAGACGAAAGACGTCCGTCGCCAGAGTGATTCTCAAACCGGGCTCTGGCTCCATCACCGTTAATAAGAAACCTCTTGATGAATATTTTCGGCTTGAGACTCTTCGGAATGACGTCGCCCGACCCTTTGAGGTAACACAAACTTCCGGAAAGTACGATGTCCGCGTCAATGTTGAAGGCGGTGGGGCTTCCGGACAGGCGGGAGCAATTCGATTGAGTATCGCACGCGCCCTCCTAGAGATCAGCGATGACCATCGCGCACCATTGCGGACCGCGGGAATGTTAACTCGTGATCCGAGGATGGTTGAACGAAAGAAATACGGGCAGAAGAAGGCCCGTAAGAGATTCCAGTTCTCCAAGCGTTAAACTTGGTGGAATGACGGACGCCAGGCGTCCGCCAGCAGCAAATAAGCATACCTTCGGATCAGATGGGGTTGTGTCCTACCAAGGATCTCCGGATGAGTTGATGAAGGTAGAAGAATAACAACAATATACGAGGAACACATGCCACGCGTCGAAGTCGCTCAACTTCTTGCCGCCGGATGTCATTTCGGCCATCTCACCCGCCGCTGGAATCCCAAAATGCGCCCCTATATATTCATGGAGCGAAATGGGATTCATATCATTGACTTAATGAAAGCCCAACAGCTTCTCGAAGAGGCGGCAAATGCCCTCGGCAATATTGTTGCCGAAGGGAAAAAAATTCTTTTTGTCGGCACCAAAAAGCAGGCGAAGGAAGTTATTCGGGACGTTGCAAATCGCACTGGGCAGTTTTACGTGAGTGAACGTTGGCTCGGTGGCACCCTCACAAATTTCAGTACCATCCGCAAGAGTGTGAAGCGATTGACAAACATTGAAAAAATGGAGTCGGATGGGACGTTCGAAAAGATTACCAAGAAGGAAGGATTGTTCCTCCTCCGGGAGAAGGAGAAGCTGAACAATGTTCTTTCGGGCGTTGTTGACATGACCCGTCTACCGGGCGCATTATTCGTCATCGACGTTAAGAAAGAGTCGATCGCCGTGAAGGAGGCGAATCGACTTGGTATCCCGGTGTTTGCCATCGTCGATACTAACTGTGATCCCGATCTTGTCGAATACGTCGTTCCCGGGAATGACGATGCAATCAAATCGATACAGATTCTGATGGAGCGAATTGCCCAAGGAGTGGAGGAAGGAAAGCAGCGCGCTGCAGCTCATCAAATGGAACAGGCCGCGGAAGCAGACTCCAGGCACAAAGATGCCGCTCCGCAAGCAACGTCCGCGTAAAACTCAAATCATATTCAACACACGAGTACAATGACAATAACAAGCGACATGATAAAACAGCTTCGGGAGAAGACCGGGGCAGGAATGATGGACTGTAAACGAGCTCTCGAAGCGGTAAACGGAGATATTAATGCGGCAATAGAACATCTTCGCAAAAAGGGGGCAGCAGTCAGCCAGAAGCGTGCCGACCGCTCTGCAAAAGAAGGCGTTATTCTCACACAGGTAAACGCCGCAGGAACACGCGGAGTCATCGTCGAAGTCAACTGCGAGACGGACTTTGTGGGAAAGAGTGACGACTTTGTGGGGTTTGGCGAAGCAGTGGCTGAGGTGATATCTCACAATACACCGTCGTCGGTGGATGAAATCCTCGGGTTGACGACGCAGAAAGGGAAAAAGATTTCGGATATGATGAACGACCTCCTTTCAAAAGTCTCCGAAAAGATTGAGATACGCCGCTTCAATATTCTCGAGACAAAGGAGGGTCGGATCAGTGCCTATACTCATCTCGGGAATAAGATTGGCGTCCTTATTGAGCTGACAGGTTCGTCGGACTCCGTTCAGGCAGGGCGAGACGCTGCGATGCAGATCGCAGCAATGAATCCCCTCGTCATCAACCGCGATGAGATTGATAAAGCGACTGTCGACCGGGAATTGGAGATCTACCGAACGCAGGCAAAGAACGAGGGAAAACCAGAGCAGGTTGTCGAAAAGATAGCCAGCGGGAAGCTGGAAAAATACTATCAGGAAGTGGTTCTCTTGGAGCAGACCTTTATCAAAGATTCCGGAAAAACCATGAAAGAGTACCTCGCCGAGTCAGGCTCAGGTGCCCCACTGCAGGTACGGCGTTTCACCCGATTTCATCTTGGCGAAGAAACCAAATAGAGAGAGACCGCAATGTCCCCGAAGGGGACATTGTCATGTTATATCCGAGGAACTGAATGAGCAAACCTAGGTATAGTCGCATCCTTCTGAAGCTGAGCGGCGAGGCCCTTATGGGGGATCTGGAGTATGGAATTGATCCAACCATCCTCAAGAAGTATGCTCTGGAAATAAAGAGCGTCGTTGAATTGGGACTGCAAATCGGTATTGTGATTGGCGGAGGGAACATCTTCCGGGGAGTGTCGAATTCCACAAGCAACATCGACAAGGTGACTGGCGACCACATGGGAATGCTGGCCACTCTCATCAACGCGCTTGCCCTTCAAAGCGCTCTGGAGTACGAAGGCTTGATCACGAGGCTTATCTCCGCGATCCGGATGGAAGTTATCGCAGAGCCGTTCATCCGGCGAAGAGCGGTACGTCACCTAGAGAAGGGGAGGGTGGTACTTTTTGGCGCGGGGACTGGGAATCCGTATTTTACCACCGACACGGCCGCGGCGCTTCGTGCGGTAGAAATTGAGGCCGATGTGATTATCAAGGGAACACGGGTGGACGGTGTCTATGATTCTGATCCTGAAAATAATCCAGCCGCCAGCATGTATCCCGAAATCTCCTATCTTGACGTCCTCAAAAAAGATCTCAAGGTTATGGATATGACGGCAATAACACTTTGCCGCGAAAACAATCTGCCGATTATTGTGTTCAATATGAACACTCTCGGCAATCTGAAACGTCTCATTCTCGGCGACCAGATTGGAACTCGCGTACGTGAGCTGTCGACGCCGACTGGGAAGAACTCATAATGACTCTCGTAATTTGAACAGGAGTGCACTATGGTAAAGAAGCTGATTCTCGATGCTGATGATCGGATGCAAAAAGCCGTTGATGTAGTTCGCCAGGAGCTTGTAAAGATACGGACAGGAAAGGCAACCACTACATTGCTGGATGGAATCAAGGTCGATTATTATGGTACCATGACCCCTTTAGCTCATCTGGGAAACGTGGGTGTCGCGGATCTTCATACGTTGTCGGTCCAACCATATGACAAGTCCATGCTGGATCACGTCATGAAGGCGATCCAGACAGCGAACATTGGCCTGAATCCTTTAAAGGATGGAGATCTGGTTCGTGTTCCAATTCCACCGCTCAACGAGGAACGACGTCGCGAGTTGGTGAAGCTCACCAAGAAGTTCGGTGAGGATGGAAAAATCGCAATCCGGAATGTCCGGAGAGATACGATCGAGCACTTGAAAAAGTCGGAAAAAGCCGAACATTTCTCCGAGGATGAACGAAAGAGAGCGGAAGGGGAAACTCAAAAAATGACTGATAAGTATGTGAAAGAAATTGATTCCCTCCTTGCGCAAAAAGAGGAAGAAATAATGGAAGTGTAGCAAGAATGACCCCGAGGTATTTCACAGGCCGGATTTTTCCGGCCTTTTTTTGTCGTAACAACTAATGAGTATTCTCGTACTACACAATGAAGGAATATCATCGGAAAGGAGTATACCATGGAGACAGGCCGACGATTGTATAAATCACGATCAGAAAAAATGATCGATGGTGTGTGTGGGGGAGTGGCCACATACTTTGGGCTGGACCCAACAGTGGTTCGTATTGTCTGGGTATTGCTCATCTTCATGGGTGGCGTCGGTATTGTCCTCTATCTCGCCGGGATGGTCTTAATGCCCACCGAACCGGCTGGCGCACCGCCTCAAAAGGCCTCCGTGTCCGGAAACTCGGCGAAGAAAGTATTTGGCGGGTTGCTGATTGCAGTAGGAACACTCTGGGTACTCCACAATCTCGGCATCCATTTCTGGGGTTTCTGGTGGGGGATTTCCTGGGAAACCGTTCTTGGAATAGTGTTGATAGGTTTTGGCGTCATGCTTCTTTTCGAGAAGACAAGCTCTTCATCGTCGACGAAGGAAGAAGCAAGCATCGGAGCGGACGAGCAAGGTTCTTCCGATGACGTTTCTCAGAGTGATCAAGCAAAGCAGAATGATAGAACGAAAAATCGCTTGATGCGATCAAGAACTGATAAGAAGATTCTTGGCGTGTGCGGAGGGATTGCGGCGTATGCCGGAATTGATTCTACCCTGGTTCGGCTCTTGTTTGTGCTTGGGGCTTTTGGTTCCTTTGGATTGTTTTTCGTGGGATACATCGTTCTTGGAATCGTGGTGCCCAAAGAACCGTCAACTGTGATCGAGAATCCAATAGTCCAACCTGCATGAGAATAGCGTGAGTACGCAATTGCGCAAAACGCCCTGGGTGGGAGTCGCGCTCATTGTTATTGGGTGTACGATATTGCTTGCGAAGACGCGGGTTTTTGACTTTCACTGGATGGTGTTTTTGTATGTCTTGATGGGGACGTTCGGCGTCGTCAAATTAAGTCAGGGATTTGTCAGACGAAGGAAAGGGAGTATCTTTTTCGGTGCGTTCTTGTTCCTCACAGGTGTTCTTGGTCTTCTGATTGAGTTTGATTTTGTTTTTGCCTCTTCACGGGTGGTAATTCCCTCGATCTTCCTTATCATGGGATTGGCATTTCTCTTCAGCTATAGTATTGCTTTGAGAAATTTCGTCCATTTAACCTTCGGCCTCTTCTTCGTGGCCCTCGGCGGATCTTTTCTTCTCGCAGAGCTCTCATACTTCGATCGGTGGGAAGTTCGTCACGCCGTGCGTGACTACTGGCCCTTGCTGCTGATCGCCCTCGGTGTGTCTGTTTTGTTATCGAAGAAAAAACAAAAACAGCCTGTCGGTTAGAACAGGCTGCTTCACTTCCTTTCTCTCTTTTGCGACTAGCCCGCCGCTGAATCCTTGTCGGGACTTTGTTGTATCCACATCGCGTCTACAAACAATCCATCCTCGGAGTATGAAAACTGAATAACGAGAGAGACTATGTGATCTTCCCCCCTCACTTCGAAGGTATCGTTCGCGCCATTGACGGTGACCCGCAGGCGTTTGAATCCGGTGGTGTCGTTCGGGTCAATCGGGATCGT
>QKGJ01000107.1 GCA_003251275.1 Ignavibacteria bacterium | reverse complement strand
GATACCATCCTGATTCTTACAACCGCACGTCGCGACGCACTTCTTCCGACAATTTTATCCCGGTGCCAGAATGTGCGGTTTGATCAGCTTACCCCGGAGGAGATTCAGACAGGACTTGAGGAGCGATTGGGTATCGATAAAGAACATGCGACAATTGTAAGCAGACTGGCAGATGGGAGTTTCACTAAAGCAGTGTCTCTGCTCGAAACCGACATTGAAGAAGTGCGAACGAACGTCTTATCCTTCATTCGCAGTTCCCTTGGCCAGAATACTCTCTTGCAAATAAAAGCAGTCGAGGATCTGGCGGGGACACGAGACAGAACGAAAGTTGCAAACTTTCTCTCGTTCATGCTCGTTTGGTTCCGGGATGCGATGGTATTGGAAAAAGGGGGGGGCATTATCAACATCGATCAAGAGAACGATATCAAACGCTTTCTGCAGAATTTCCCCGACGCAGATCTTGCTTGCGTTATCCGTGACATCGAGTACGCTATTTCCCTTCTACGAAGAAATGTCTACATTACTCTCGTCTTGTTGCAACTCCTTTTTCAATTAAGAGAGAATATCCTTCCGGCAAAAGAATAAATGAACGAACCGAAGCGAATTCTTGTCACTGCTGCACTTCCGTATGCGAACGGTCCGCTTCACCTCGGCCATATGGCAGGGGCATACCTCCCGTCGGACATGTATGTGCGCTACCAGCGTCTAAAGGGACGCGACGTTCTTTTCATCTGTGGTTCGGACGAACATGGGGTGCCCATAACGATTTCGGCTGAGCAGGAGAACATAACGCCGCAGTTGGTGGTGGACAGGTATCATGAAATGAACGCTCGTGCGTTCCAGAGCTTTGGAATGAGTTTCGACAATTACTCGCGTACCTCCCTCCCTCTTCATCACGAGACGGCACGTGAATTCCTCCTTGATTTTCACAAGCGGGGCATTTTGAAAGAGAGACAGGAAGAACAGTTTTATGATAACACGGCGCGGATGTTTCTGCCAGACAGATATGTTGAAGGCATTTGTCCGGTCTGTGGAAATGAAGAAGCGCGGGGAGACCAATGTGAAAAATGCGGCACGTATCTCAATCCGAGGGAACTGAAATCGCCGCGTAGTAAAGTTTCCGGAGAGACTCCGATCGTCAAGAAGACGTCACACCTTTACTTTCCTCTTGGCTCATATCAAAAACGACTCGAAGCATACGTCAGGGAACGAAGCGCTCGCGATGGGTGGAAGGAGAACGTAGTCAAGTACTGCCAGACATGGTTTAATGATGGTTTGCAGGACCGAGCGGTCACAAGAGATCTTGACTGGGGAGTGAAGATTCCACTCCCAGGCTATGAGAACAAAGTTATTTACGTTTGGTTTGATGCGGTTCTCGGGTACGTGTCATCAACGAAGGAATGGGCTAACAAACAAGGATCGCCTAATGCCTGGAAGAAATACTGGCTCGACGAGGGAACAAAGTATGTCGCATTTATCGGGAAAGACAACGTGGTGTTTCACTGTATCGTGTTTCCGGCAATGCTCATGGCATGGAATGACGATCATGAACCGCATTTTGTGCTACCGGAAAACGTGCCCGCTAATGAATTCCTGAACTACGAAAGCCAGAAGTTTTCAAAAAGTCGTGGATGGGGGGTGGATCTCAAGGACTTTCTGGAGCGTTATCCCACGGATGCTTTGCGATACTATTTGGCCGTCTCTCTCCCGGAGTACCGCGACGCCGATTTCACCTGGAAGGATTTTCAGGCACGCACGAACAACGAACTTGCGGACATTCTTGGGAACTTTGTCAACCGGACTCTTGCTTTCGCACACCGTACGTTTCAGGGAAAAGCCCCGACCCGGTCAAAACTATCGCCGATCGATCAAGACATTCTGAATACAATGTCGGAAACACCGGACAAGGTTAGTGCGTTGTTTGAGACTTACCGTTTTCGCGATGGTGTTGCCGAAATCATGAATCTTGCGCGGGCGGCAAACAAGTACTTTAATGATTCGCAACCGTGGGTGACCGCGAAAAAGGAAGTTGATCGCTGTGGAACCACCATCAACATTTGCCTGCAACTTGTCCGCTCTCTTGCAATCATTGCATCGCCCGTCGTTCCGTTTGCGGCTGACAGGATTTGGCACATGCTGGGATTTGAGGGGAATGTCTCGGGACAATTGTGGGATAGTGCGACAAAAACTGGAGTACCTGACGGTCAGGCTCTCGGGAAAACGGATATACTCTTCAAGAAGATTGAGGATGAAACCATTGAAAAGGAGTTACATAGCTTGGACAGTCCGGAGCAGATCAAACCAACTCCCCAATCGCCTGATGGTCGGATTCAGATCGACGATT
>QKGJ01000186.1 GCA_003251275.1 Ignavibacteria bacterium | reverse complement strand
ATCCTGGATACCACTATCAATACATGGAGATCCTGCCTGCAATCTGTAGTCGCCATTGTTTGCATTAACAAACAACGGATCCACATCCGTATTTCCATCAAGCCAGTAAATAGTGTTGCTGTTAAATGTCACAATACTGTCTAAACCATTTTGAACATCAGAATAAGCTACAGTAATGGCACTGTTATCTCTAAGCAATATTTCTGCTAACGTATCATTCCATAAAATAGTATTGACTAATACTGGGTTCGAACCACCCGAACTGACCAGTTCTGCAAGATCACTCCACCATACACTTCCATTTGCACTGTTGCCAGAAATTGTAACATTGATCAAAATTGGATTGGAATTTTTAGCGCAATACATTCCACCGGACATAAGACCAACATTGTTAACAATTTGGACATTTTTCAAAATTGGACTCGAGTTTTCAAGCGAAATCCCACCACTGCCATCGTTGGTTTCAGCATTACCTGATCCATCATTGCCAATCACCATTACATTTTCTATTCTTGGACTCGAATTATTCCAGGAACGAATGCCGGCACCATTAGCACTTTCAGCGACATTTCCGCTCACTATCAAGTTTGAAAGAATGGGGCTGGAGCTGTTGTCCAAGAAAATACCACCACCGTGTGCTTGTGTACTGTTACCCCCCGCCGGGATAACGGTACCTGTACCACCAGTAATCGTAAATCCGCTTAAAACAGAATGTGAGTCTTCAGCCGAAACAAAATAAACCACAGAACCGTTATCCGAGTTGCTTGGCTGACTGCCATCTATCACCGTTTGAGAAATGAAAGATGTATCACCTGTGGTTAAAAATAGGCTTCCAACCACAATTTTCTTGCCATTAAAATTGATGTTCTCCACATAAGTACCGGGCTGGACCAAAACCACATCACCATTTGCCGCGCTGTCTATTCCAGCTTGAATTGTAGGTACATCCGCAGGTACATGTATTACATTGGGAGCTACAGGTGCTGTGGCATATCCAATATCACCAACCACAACGCCGTTTCCACCGCCGTACCACATCTTAAATGTCAACTCAACATCATCAAGAATGACGCTGCACTGTCCAGCGAACATATCATCCCAGCTCCCGGGAGCTCCTGAATCCAGAACAGGAGTACTTACACTGACTTTTGTCCAGTGTGTTCCATCCACAGAGAACGCATAACCTGTTTTCCAATCCCAACTTTCTGCTGTTCCGCCCGAGTACCACATATGATATATAGTACCATCAAAAACCACAGAAGGCTGAGTCACTGCGATTTCATCCCAGTTTCCCGAAGTCCCGACCTGTAATACGGGATTAAGAGTATCTTTTGTCCAGTGTATTCCGTCGGGGGATGTTGCATGCCCGATTTGAAAATGCATACCATCACCGCCGCCGTACCACATGTGATACACGCCATCGATGTATAAGACTTCTGGAGATTCGACATACAGATCATCCCACGAGCCAGGCGATCCAGGGCTCAATACAGGATTGCCACCGTGTTTGTTCCAGTGAATTGAATCTATTGAAGTGGCATAACCGATTTGTCTTGTATCCAGCCCATTGTGACCGCAAAACCACATTTTGTACAGAGTATCTTCAAACAATACGCAGGGTTGAAAAACGGTAACTGCATCCCAGCTTCCGGAGGCCCCCCACGAGAGTACGGGATCAGGGTGTCTCGTCCAGGCTATTCCGTCACCCGAGGATGCATACCCTATTTGGGCTCCATGGCCACCACCATAACCGGAATACCACATTTGATACGTATCTCCGTCATACCTCACGAAAGGATTCAAGGCAAGTTGACTATCCCAACTCCCACTCGCTCCGCGTGGAAACACAGGATTACCAGGATGTTTGGTCCATTCGATCTGAGCCTGTGATTGGACAAAACCAAAGATGACCGCAAACAGGAGAAGAAGTAATCGCGGCATGACGTATTCCTCCGTTGTAGTGTGATGAATGTGTGCTGGTTTGTATTGTTCGCCCTATTGTGCAAGCCATCAGATGGTGTACCTCGGAAGAAGCCTAAAACGACTTCGGTGGTAAATGTATTGAGGGGTGATGCCGTTTAGCTAACGCAGTTGTATGTAATTTTGACTCTCCTGTAAAAACAGGAGAGAACGTAGCGAGGAATGAAAGGGCGGGTCACACTTTGTCAAATACTTGACGGTCGTCAGCTCAGGAACCAGTTTTTGGCGGATAATCAGAAGGTGAGTGGCCGAATTGCTTCCGGAAGGTTTTTGCAAAATAGGAAAGGCTCTGGAATCCCACGGCAAATGCCACCTGCGTTACATTTCCATAGCCCTGCTGCAAGAGTTGCGCTGCCCGCTTCAGACGTAGCGTGCGGATGAACTCACCTGTCGGCTGGCCTGTAAGTGCTTTGAGTTTTGTATTGAGCAGCATACGGCTCATGCCGACATCTTTCGCCATCCGTACTGTATCAAATGCAGGATCACTGATGTTTTTCTCCACCGTGTCGATTGCCCGCTGCAGGAGCTGTTCGTCAAGAGAAGTGACGGTGATGTCTCCGGGCTGGACAAGGATTTCCCGCCGGAATTTTTCCTGTAGTCTTCTGCGCTGTTCGATCAGAGTTCTGATCCGTACCAGAAGTTCGCGGGTGTCAAACGGTTTTGTCAAATAGTCATCAGCTCCGGTCTCCAGGCCTTCAATCTTGCTTTCTCCGGAGGCCTTTGCAGTGAGAAGAATAACGGGGATATGGCTGGTACGTTCGTCTGTTTTGATTTTGGCGCAAAGTTCAAATCCGTCCATCGTCGGCATCATCACATCACTGATAATGAGATCGGGAATGGCCTCCTGGGCCTTTCGCAGCCCGTCAACCCCTTCGCTCGCCTCTAGTACTGTGTATTCCATGCAAAGGTCATACCGCATGTACGCGCGTACATCGGCACTATCTTCGACGATCAACACCGAGGGTCGCTTCTTCTCTGGAACATCATCCGGTGCTTCATGAGATTCCGAGGAGGAAAACACCAAATGCTCTTGCTCTGAGTTATCCCTTCTCTCCGCAACTTCCGGCTCAGCGACAAGTTCTTCGGATGTGAAATGCTCGCTTCCCAGCGGGAGTGTTACGGTAAACGTTGTCCCTTTCCCGACTTCACTTTGCACGTCTATCGTTCCGTGATGCAATTCCACGAGCTCCTTCGTCAAGGCAAGGCCGATACCGCTACCTTCGTGCTCGCGGGTCTGCGACGCATCCACCTGATAGAAGCGGTCAAATACTCGCGGGAGCTCCTCCTGTGAAATGCCGATCCCAGTATCAGAGACAGTGATCACGACACATTCGTCGTCCGTCGTAGGGACATTCAATTCCTGCCCGCCCCAGTGTGTTCGATGGGTCAGGCGAGGAACGTCCCCACAGAGGTTTACTGAGACCGTCACCTCTCCGCCAGAAGCCGTAAACTTAAACGCATTAGAAAGAAGGTTGCTGAGAACCTTGCCCATCTTGTCTCTGTCGAAGTACATCGGTACGTCATCCTGACCGGCATCCACCTGCAAACTGATGCCTCTTTCATTTCCGGATGACTGAAACGATTCTGCCATCCCCCTGACGAATGTGACGATATTACCGGGCGCTGCCTGCAACTTCATCGCTCCTGCTTCAAGCCTGGACAGATCAAGCAACTGATTGATCAATCGCAGCAGGCGTCGCGCATTCCGATGCATCATGTGGAGATCGGTTTGCAGGTCTTCATTATCGGTTCTGTTGCGCCACCTCTCAATCGGGCCGAGAATGAGTGTAAGTGGGGTTCGGAATTCGTGCGAGATGTTCGCAAAGAAGCGGGACTTCAGGCTGTCCAGCTCTCTCAGCTTCGATGATTCGACTCGCTCCAGCTCATAGCCAAACTTCAGGCGCTGTCTACCCAGCTCATAGCGTCGGATCGTGAACAACATGACGAAAACAACAAGCCCATAGAGGGTGTATGCCCACCATGTCTTCCACCAGGGAGGGAGAATGGTAATGGCCAGCACTGCGGGGTCTTCATTCCAGACCCCGTCGCTGTTTGTACCCTTTACCTTGAACACATAGTTTCCGGGATCAAGATTTGTGTAGTATGCGGTACGCTCCAGGCCCGGTTCGCGCCAGTCCTCTTCAAAATGCTCCAGATAGAACGAATATTGATGTCGTCCCGGCTGGTGAAAATCCAGCGATGCAAATGTAATTGATAAGTCATTCAGATCGTATGGCAGCTCGATTCTATCGCATACAGAAATGTGTTTCTGGAGTGGTGAACCACCACCTACTTCGACCAATGCATTGTGGATCTTTAGCTCCGTCAGAAGAATCGGGGGGACATACCCACTTTTTGTTATGCTGTCCGGATTGAATGTAACAATGCCGTCAAGCGTGCCAAGAATCATTTCTCCGTTTTTTGATTTGTTGATCGCCCTGTAGACGAACTCGTTTGTGAGAAATCCGTCCTCCTTGAAGTAGTGGTCAAAACGGTTCTTGCGCGGATCATACCTTGTCAACCCGCGATGGCTGCTGATCCAGAGATTCCCGGCATTATCCTTTTCCACTCCCATCAGACTGTTACTCAGTAAACCATCGGCCTTTTGCATGACAGTCTTTGTGTCGGTTCTTGTGTCATACCGGACTAGACCTTGTCCGATAGTCGCACACCAAAGGATACCATCATCGAAGCACAGGGTACTGATTTTAAGTCCTTGAAGTTTGGAGATGAGAGAAAACTTCTTCTCTTTCATGTCAAATGTAAACACTCCCCCCCCTTCCTCCTCAATGGAGTTTCCTATCCACAGTAGTCCCTGAGAATCTTCCACGAAGTCGCGAAACTTTGTTCTTCTGTCATGGACCTCATAGAATTTCGTCTCATACGTATTGGGATCAACCCGGACGAGGAAACCTTTCGTTGTCACCAACCACAGCATACCCTCCGAATCTTCATGGATTGTAGCCGTATGTGACAGGTCCTTATCTGACTTCATTGGTTCGGGAATGTGTTCGAAGGTACCCTCTTGGGGATCAAAGGAGCAGAAGCCACCCTTCGTACCGATCCAGAATCTGCCGTTGCTGTCCTGAAAGATCGCCTCAATGTAATTTTCTGTTGAACTGTCAAATCTTCCACCTCTTATGCGATACACAGATATCATCCCGGTTGTTCGGTTATAACGGTAGAGTCCGTCAAGATCCCCGCCAAACCAGATTTCCCCGGCCTGATCTTCATGAACGGCCAGTACTAGCTTGCCCGCAAGAACATCCTTTCCATTCTTCTCTGCAGAGAGCGCTGTAAATTTCTTTCTGTCCGGATCGAGTTTGTAAATGCCCTGGTACCAGTTTCCGATCCACACAATCCCCGACCGATCAGTCGTCACTGAACTAACCCAGGCATCCATTCCTTTGGTATAATGGGTAAACGTTCGCGTACTCTTGTTGAACCGACCGATTCCCTTGACCTCGTTTGACACCGTCCAGATGTTTCCACGTCCATCGTCCGTCATCCTGAGAATTCCGTTCAGTTCTGATGATTTGTGTGACGGGTCGACAAAGAAATTTTCGAACGAATCGGTTGATGGATCATACTTGTTCAGTCCCTTCTGGTTACCAAACCACAGGTTTCCCTCATCGTCACAGAGGGCATGACGTACTCGGCCGAAACTGAGGCTGCCTGGAACAGCAGGGTGATGCGTGTACTGTTTGATATCGCCGGTTTCCAGGTCGACCCGGCATAGTCCACACCAATCAAAGCCTATCCAGAGCGTGTTGTTGCGATCAAACACCATGGATTCTACCGAAATCTGCTCGAACCAAGCCAGCGGCAGCCTGTTGCTGCTAACCTTGATTACATCTCCGTCCGACAGGGGGGGGTCCAGTGCATTCACGTCCACGCGGAACTTTACCCATGTAGGTCCTTCAGTGGCTCTACTTTCTGCTTCGTGATTGTTTTGCTTCATCCGCGGCAGGGAATTGAACGAGGCAACCGGCAGCCTCATTGTGTCTCCGGTGAGAGTGAGCTCCCGCCTCGTGAACGGTATTCCTCCGATTCCTTCCAGCCCATATTGCCGGCTCCCGTCTCTCCGTCCAATGTAGAAGTTGTACTGCAGCAGTGAGCCGAAGCGGGCTGCCGGAAACCTCACCCAGGTTTCATAGATGCCCTTGTGCTCACTTTCCCGGAGGGAAGGGTTCTTGACACTTCGATACCATTGGTTTACCGCGCCATGTGGAACGAACCTTTTCTTCTTATCATCGAGCGTGAACAGCCCTTTGTCCTGAATCCATACCCATATCCCCCCATGAACATCTTCTGCTATTGCAGTGACCCGATAGGAGATATTCTCATGTTCATCGTTCAGAAAGAACTTTTCGAAGTCATCGGTCTCCCCCCGGTATCTCATTAAGCCTCGGTTCATCAGAATCCACAGATTGCTCCTTGTATCTTCATACAGTCTGAGTGGTTTTTGTGTTGTTCCACCGGATGAATCGGGAGTGTAGATCGTAAACGCATAACCGTCATATTTTTGTACGCCGGCTTCGCTTGCCAGCCAGAGAAATCCGAGATGATCCTGCAGCAGATCGAATATGTAATCGTTTTGAAGGCCTTTAGAGACGGTTATGTTTTCAACAGTATATTCGCCACGGGCATACACGGCGGCGAGGTGGGGAGGTGAAGAGCCACTTTGTGCAACAGGCGGTGTTGCGACCAGAAACGCGAAAAGGAGCATGCCGCAACGTTGTATCAAAGTCCTGTCGTTCGCACGAGCGACGCTCTTTTCCATGACACGCAAGGTTAGAAACTCACCTCCATTCCGATGCGCACAGACATGGGGGGCTGATAGCGGAGTACCTGACCATAGCTCGGGTTGGGTTGTGTTCCTTCAAAATTGAAATATTTTCTCGTGTCAATAACCACTGGAGTTTGCTGGCTGGCGATATGGAAAAGGTCAAGAATCAGTTTTGAATGCCAGCCCGGTACGACATGTATGGCATACGTGAGCCGCGCGCTGAGATCCCACAATCCGGGAGTTCTCCCGCCAGAGCCACGAGGCTCAAGAAACTTTATGCTCCCGTATATGTTGCTTGCAAACGCACTGAGCGGCGTCCCGCTTTGGACAAGAACTGAAATGCCTGCAGTCAGGCCAAACGGGAAGAGATAGGATCCTGAAAACTTGAAGACGTGCGTTCTGTCATTGGCCAGCAGGCCTGTCGTGTTTACCCATGAGTCGGGAAGGCTGTTGAACAGGGAACTTACGTTTGGACCATTGTTCAGCAGGGGATCAACCAACCCATCGTAGTTTCCATGAATTCTTGATAAAACATACGAGGCGAGAAAATTGAACTGTTCGTCTCTGTGGCGTTCAACGGTGAGTATGAGGGCCGTATACTCTCGCTGTGCTTCGGGCCATTTGGATAGAATTCCGTGGCCCGGATTTCCTGTTACCACCCTCCGTTCACTGACCAGAAAAGCATCATCGATGGCTTCGCGAAGCGTTCGGTACACACCTTGAAGGCTTGCGCTGATGTTCCCCCCCATCGATTGTTCATAACCCAGTCGAAACTCATCCGAGAACTGAGCACGCAAATCTTTGTCCTCGGTTCTGTATGGAAGATTGCGCGCCCCGAGGGTATCTCCGCCCGCGTTATCCACCCGAGGGTCATGATCAAAGGAAAAGGTGTAGGCGTAGCCACTGCCCCAGTGGAGTGACCGCACCAGAACATAGTCCTGTGAGAACCTGCCAAATGAACCGAAGATTCTCTGCGTGTGATTCTCGTCCAGAAAATAGACGGCGCCAATCCTGGGCTGCAATGGAACGGAAACCGTCTGCACTATGTCTCCGTTTACACCGACAATTGAGTATCCCTCCCACCGAACCCCACCGGTGACACCCAGCTGGTCAAAAATTCTCCAGCTATCCTGGATGAACGCTGCGGGAATTCTGTTCGAGACCTCGCCGGAGAATCTTTCTATCGATTCCCAAAATGTGCCATCGTTTTTTGCAGTGATCCCACGCGTTTCGCTTATGGACAGTTCGCTGTTGGTTGTGTATTCTAGTCCCGCAATCAACGTGTGCTGGTTCAGTTGGACAGTTGCAGAAAGCTTCCCGGCGGTACGATGCCTTGTAGCGTCATAGTTCGCCCCTGTTCCTCCCGAGATGGTTTGATTTGTCTCATCCACGAATCGAATCTCGTTTCTGGCCCTCTCAGTTGCCCCGACAGCTACTCCATACCGGTTGACTCTGGCAATCAACCCCTGGAACAGAATATCCTCACCAATCGTGTATGTACCAGAAAGGGAATAATTAACTCCGCCACGTTTCACGTCCTGCAGCGCCGCATCAACGTTGGCGAAGCTCCATGAACCGAGAGGCACCGACACGGCATCGTTTTGCGTCGGATCGCCGGTTGTTGTGAATACCAGATTGAGATTCTCTGTTGCCCTCCAGCTCAATTTTCCCGCAAAAGCGTGCGTGCGTTTTTTGTCAATGTATATCCCCTGTCCCCGGACGTCGACGTCCTGTCTAGTAAACGTTGGATTATAGGCCGCGTAAAACCAGAGTTGGTCGAAAATTATCGGACCACCGATTGCCAATCCCAAATCGTAATCGGCAAAATCCCCCTGCGTGGCATCCAGCCTACCCCGTCTCTTGTTCCCAGAAAATTGATTGCCTGTGTAGAAGCCAAAGACACTTCCATGAAACTCATTTGATCCGGAACGGGTAATCACATTCACGACACCCCCAAGTGAACTGCGGGAGCTCGCTCCATACCCACCGGCCGTGACTTCTAACTCCTGGATGAAATTGTACGGAAGATACGTCGACCTACTCCCAAGCATGGGATCATTTACCTCAACACCGTCAACGAAGTACTTGTTTTCATCGCCTGTTGCTCCCCCGATATTTACCCCAAAGTCTTCATAGTAGCTCATGTAGCTCAGGTTTGCATCCGGGAGCAGAGATGTCATATCTCTATAATTTCGATCGACC
>QKGJ01000263.1 GCA_003251275.1 Ignavibacteria bacterium | reverse complement strand
CAGCCGTTCCGTGTTTGGTGAAACTCATCGACGACGCTCAGTGAAGAGAGTAGTGAACGAAATCGAGTTCCTACTGGCGGAATACAAACCTGACCAGCTTTGGTTTTGTGATGATGTCTTTACGATCAACCATAAATGGTTCTACGAATTTTATAATGAAATGAGAGAAAGGGGAATTGCCGTTCCGTTCGAGTGCATTTCTCGGGCGGATAGGCTCAACGATGATATTCTCGAAAAGATGGCAGAACTCGGTGCTTTCCGTATCTGGTACGGGTCGGAGAGCGGATCACAACGAATCCTCGACGCGATGGAGCGTCGCGTCACTACCGAAACAATCCGCTTAGTCACCAAGAGTGCCCAACGACTTGGGATTGAAGCAGGCCTATTCGTTATGCTTGGCTATCCCGGTGAGAACATTGAGGACATAGATCAGACCATTCGCCATCTCAAGGAAACAAATCCAGACACATACCTGACAACTGTCGCTTACCCCATCAAGGGAACATCGATGTATCATCAGTTGAAGGATAAGTTAACAAATGAACGCCAGTGGGCATCCTCCACCGACCGCGGCATAACATTCAAAGGAAGATACTCACGACAGTTTTACTGGTTCGCCACGCGGCATATGGTAAACGAGGTCTTGCACGACAAAATCTCCCGAAATGGAAATACCAGTTTTTCTTCGAAGGCTCTCAGCTATGCAAAATCGAAAATTGCGCGCCTCGGAATGACCCTCACCCAGCATGTCCGCTCGTAACATTCCGACATACTCTCACTCTGACTCGATGTTCTCAGCACAGGCTGCCTTTGACCTTGCTTCAAGAACCTATGACGAGTCATTTGAATCTCTCCCGGGGACAAAACGTCTGCGCAAGATTTTTAGCTCGTTGCTGTCCAATACTTTTGTAGAAGGGTCGTCACTTTTAGAGCTTAACTGTGGAACTGGCACCGACGCTCTGATGCTTGGCCACAAAGGATACAGCGTGTTGGCAACTGATTTTTCCCCGGCGATGATCGAAGCAACACGGGCCAAAGTCCATCGAGAGGGACTTGATAATCTTATTGAGACAAAGGAACTGTCATTTTTGGATCTCAGGGGCATATCCGGTAGCTTATTTGATGGTGCCTATTCCGATATGGGGGGCTTGAATTGCACTTCAGATCTTCCTCTGGTGGCTGAGCAACTAGCGCCCGTTGTCAAGCCCGGCGGCTACTTCGTAGCTTCAGTGATGAGCGATTTCTGTCTTTGGGAGACAGTCTCATTCCTTCTCCGTGGAAACTTGCAAAAAGCTTTTCGACGGGCGCAAACACAAGGAGCAATTGCCAGTGTGGGTGAACAAGCAATCCGGGTAAGTTATTTTTCGCCAGGAGAGGTCAGCCGAGCATTTGCTCCATACTTTGAAGTTAAGAAAGTCATTGGCCTCAATATTCTTACTCCACCTCCGACATCAATTCGCTTCTACAAATCATTTCCACAGGCAATGCAAGCGCTGGAAGCGTTGGACGACAGGATTTCAACGATGCCGTTCTTCAGGCGGATCGGAGACCACTTCTGCATTCTTCTTCAACGAAGCTTGCCAGGCGGTCGGGCATGAGAATCAATCTTATGCGTTCATTGGATCGATTTCTCGGTATTCCCTTATGTTGGATTACCGGCCTCCTCTTACGGAAAGAACCGAAGCCACTTCCACCCGATGAA
The DNA here is from genome assembly GCA_003251275.1 of Ignavibacteria bacterium. Classification (GTDB taxonomy): domain Bacteria; phylum Bacteroidota; class Ignavibacteria; order UBA10030; family UBA6906; genus SZUA-287. The sequence continues at coordinate 657 of QKGJ01000263.1, read as the reverse complement.
TGGACGACCATCCTCGTTATCAAGTTTTTTGGTCTGGGGAGTATCCTCCTTACCACTCCAATGCTGGGGATGTTACGAAAGCTCTCTCCGCGAGCACGGATTTTGTATTTGTCCTTTGAGTCAAATCGGGAAATACTCGAACGGCTCGACCAACCTAACGAAATACTTTCCATTCGAACTTCAACACTATCTCAGTTCATGGCCGATACCCTTCGTGTTTTCAGATTTGTTAAAAGCGCGAAGCCTGACGCAGTCTTCGACCTGGAGTTCTTCTCAAAGTTCTCGACATTGATCAGTTCCTTAACCCGCGCTTCAGTGCGCACTGGTTTTTCGTTGCCGACGGTGTGGCGCCGCCGAAATCTCACCCATCCCATTCCGTTGTCGCATGAAACCCATGCAAGAATCCTGTTCTTGCAGCATCTTTCCCCTTTTGGATGGAATGGCGATGAGTCATCGCTTCAGTCGTTGTCTGCTTCTCCTGAAGAACATAGGACGATGCGTACGAAACTGGAAGTGGTTCAATCCGCCGAAGAAATAATCTGCGTAAACGTGAATGCCGGCGTGACGTCTCTTGAACGACGTTGGGCGCTTCCACGATTTGCGGAGTTGATTGGGAGCCTAGCTTCTCAGGCGCCGCAGCGCCGCTTCATACTAGTC
>QKGJ01000049.1 GCA_003251275.1 Ignavibacteria bacterium | reverse complement strand
CGCGTTCGCGCCCCCGGTCCAGGGCCTTTGCGACGATGTCCACACCGGTGACCTCCCAGCCCCGTCTTGCCAGTTCGATGCCCCAGATGGCACTCCCTGTTCCGATATCCAGTGCACGCCCGTAGGGAGGCTCGCGATTATGCTCTTCGAGTTCAAGGAGCGATACCAGGGACTGCAGAAATTCCCGGTCGGTATCCTCCCATGGGTGAAAACCCATGCGGTACGCAAGTTTCCAGTTCATAAGTTCCTCATTCGTCGACTAACGGGTGAATTCAGCGGCCCAACGCGTTTGGCGCGCGGCTTGTCTGGGCTTCTCCACCACCGCAAGCCGCGTCACAGACGCGGCTTGCGTCCGCTGGAACGACTTGTTAGGAGGCGCATACCTATTACCGATCATTTCATTCATGACCAGGCATGTAATAGAGGCGGATTGAAGGGATCTTTTCTGCTGCCAGGATCCCCATCACCTTGAACAATGGAGAAATTCTGTCGGCATTCTCAAACGGTCGATCATACTGAAAGATCTTAGACCGGGAACCAAGAATGGAGAACCCACCTCCTCCAAAATCGTAGACTTCTTCCTCACGGAATACTGGTTTGAATTCAAGAAGATCGTGGATCTTTACCACTGATATTACCGAGTCCCATTCATCTTGGGAGAGAGATGCGAATCCCTCCTTCATGTGCACAAGGGAATCCGTCCCTGTTCGAACAAGCACAGTAAGTAGATACTGTCCATATGCACGTCGTATGGTAATCTTGTTCGACGGCAAATCAATAGAGCCACCTGCCCCAGGTTTACCGGGGTTCCGATAAACCGAGATTTCTTCGATTTGGTCAGTGCTTGTGTTCTGCGCCGAAGCAGATGATACCAAGCAGAGAAAAAAGCATGAGACGAATAACCTAGTCAACAGCGCCTCCTAACGGTTTAACGCTCAGCCGCACGCCGCGAAGTAGACCTTATCGATTTCGAGTTATATTACTCGCGACTTGTCGGCTGTAACGGTTTGTTAGCCGGTGCGGACATGCGACGATGCTCTCTCCTCCCCGACTCCAAGCCATCCGGCGATCGCCTTTGCAATCTTGAGTCCGCCTGATCCTGACGGCTCTATCGGATTCGCATAATCAGCTTTCTCACTACAAATCAGCCGCAAATCGAATATCGTGAGATGTTTTTCGAAACCACATCTCAGGATCACATCATTAAACATCATCAGTGCCATACGAGCGTGGTCTGCCTCGGGTGGATTCAAATTGCCGTTGTAAATCGTGCAGATTGATGTCTCGCGCTTAAGGTTTAGTATGTTTTCAATCGTGCCGCGATACGCGATTTCGAATTGTCCAATCCGCGCTCTAAACAAAGAAAGTGCCTCGGAGGTTGATGTAACCGGTGTATTTAACAAGTCGCTGTTAAGCAGTGCATCATTCCCGCCCATTGAAACAACGATGTGGGAAGCACCAGAGGGAACCCTCGTTATCTGAGGACTCAGATCGGCAGTAGTGCTGCCATCGACAGCGCAAAGCGTGACAATTGCTGAGTTCGGCAATGTCTGGCGCAGATGAGTCGCGACATCAGGTTCACCTTTCGTGTAGGACTGGTTGTCGAGGATTGAATCTCCCAACAACGCGATATGTAGTTGTTTTGTCATTGACAATCTTGAATCCGGCTAACGGTAGAGTTCAGCGGCGCAGGAAGTGGCGCGCTGCTAGCCTGGGCTCCTCCACCACTGCAGGCCGCGTGACAGGCGCGGCCGCGTCCGTTGGAGCGATTTGTTAGGCAGATATGTGTACAGCGGGTCATAACTTAGTTGTCGTACTTAACAGAATCTGTCCTGGCAGCGGGACCTGGGACACTTTCTTCTCCTATTTCTGCCAATACTTTACCATTCTCATCAAATTGGAATAGCGTTATGCCTCCCCAGCTCTCGATTTTATTCGACGGAGGTGTATCTGGTAGGGCGGAACCAACATTGCGGGCTCTGAAGCTCCAGACAAGGACAACGTTTTCGCCCTCGGATATTGCGCGATGGATAGTAATTTGGGGCTCAGCCCATCTCGAACAAAACCCAGCGGCAAATCTTCTAACAACTTGTTGACCACGGAGAACTCTCGTGTTAAACAGTTTTTCAAAGATGGGGTAGGTAATTATCACGTCGGGTGACGCGAGTCGATCCACAACTGTAGAATCGCATCCATAGATACCGTTGAAAAACTCTACTGCCGTGGCTGTATAATCCTCTTTAAGGGGGCTATCAGTGTTTTGACACCCGTTCAGAGCGATGAAGAAGAGAATGATGATCAAATGTTTATCCACTTGGCCTCCTGCGAAAATATTTTCCATTCTGCCTAACGGGTGAGCTCAC
>QKGJ01000108.1 GCA_003251275.1 Ignavibacteria bacterium | reverse complement strand
TCCCCGTACTTTTGACACCCCCCCTTACATCTATGCTGTTTGAAGGGAGGGAGCTTTCCCAAACGACTGATTGTCGTGCTCCCTTTTTATCGCGTCAATAATCGTATTCTTCATCGATTCGACCTGGGAGTTCTGCGGATTGATAGTAAAGGCATTGGCGGTTTCTTCAAGTGCCTTTTCGAACCTACCTTCGGAGAGATAGTAGTCTGCTCTTTGAAGGAACTGTTTTATGACTTCCCCCGTAGGGTCAACTGGAGTGGATGAAGTTTCTTGATCTCGTCCAAGAAGGGCGTGGATCCGATCCTCATAGGCCTCAGCATACATATTTCTCGGATCGATTTTCTTCGCATTGAGGACGACCTTCAGTGCAGCCTCATATTTCTTTGCCTTGACGAGCTTGTCTGCCTCTCGAAGGTATTCAGAGCTGTGGCGCCGCCTATCGTCCCTGTGGTCGAGCAATCGCAATGGGTAAGTCATATATGTTCATCCTTTCACAGCAAAAAAAGAATGGTACTGCTAATCGTATGCGTCAGAGGCCCGGAAGGGTGTACGATGAGACCTCTGTAAAGAAACAACTGAAGAGTTTGCGTATTCTTACAACAAAATCACGGTGTCCGTTATCCCGGACTAAGCGGCAACTGCGTGTACTCCGGATCGGCGCTCTTGGTGGCGACGAATCGTCCGAAGGTGCTTTGCTTCAAAATCCAATAGAACATCACTAACAGGGTTGAGAATAAATGCCTGTGTCAACTGTTGGATCGCGTCATCAAATTGACCCTTGCCAAGCATATCCTCAGCAGATTTGACCCGGGTAGCGATTTCGTGATCGATGGAGGTTTGTGAGCCATCCTTCTTGCTTTCTTGTGCCTGCTTGATTTCATTCTTCAGCCTTATGAGATCCTGGTTTGAAGGGTCAATCAAGAATGCAGCCGATAATTCTTCTAGGGCGCTATCGTAGCGTGCTTTGAGGCACAGTTGCTGGGCTTTGACAATATGCGCCTGAATTGTTTTCTGTTCGTTGTCATGCTCGTCTTTTTCTGACCGGCTCTGCGAATCAACGACGCTTTTCAAGCGTGCTGTATAGGCATCAAGGTACGGGTTTAACGGATCAACCGATCGGGCACTCTCCACGGCGAGAAGAGCTTCGCGCATGTTTCCTTCCTTCACAAGGCGGTCGGCCTGTTTCAGGAGGGCTCCTCCATTTTTTATCTGTTCATCCGTTCGTCGTGCGCTCATCTGAATCCCGGGAGTGTTTTTGTTACTGATCAATGTATTTGCAGAGTCAGTATTCATAATGATCGATAACTCTGCCTTTCGATGTGACAATATACATAAGGGAAACGATGATGTAAGTGTCCTTAGTCACTTGGACGCTTGATGAGTCGAGGGATGCGAAGAGACGGGTGACCGGTTACTTGCTTTTCAGAAGCTGATAGAGTGCTTCGCGTGCACGTTCGCTACCGATTGTTCCGAGATAATACACTGCATCGCTACGCAAGTCTCGCGCTTCACCCGAACGCGCTACCTTTGCCAGGAAATCGATGGCCCTGTTGTTACCGATCTCAGCAATTGTATAGAAGATGTTGTGGCGTTGCTCTTTTTTGTTTTCAGGAAGAGAATCGTAGAGATCGACCAGGATCGAGACAGACTTGTTTTTGTCCTTCGTTGCTCGAGCGATGTACACGATCGCGTCGTTCTGAACTTCATCATTGGTATCGGTCTTTGCAACGTTGACAAAAACGGCGAGGGGATCGAACCTGTCAAATTCTACCAGGGCCTCCAGTGCGGCAATCCTGACGTAAGTGTTTTGTGAATGATCTAGCGCTATCTCACGAATTGTTTTGAATCCACTCTCATCCTTCGGTGAACGCCGAAGAGTGTAGAGAACATCGATTTTCAGCTGGGAGTCACCGTCAAGCGAGGATGTCTCATCAGCTGATTCCAACTCATGAGTGCGAGCATATTCAGTGAGCGGGCTCCGGAGTCTCATCCGTCGTTCCACGGATCTGAGTTGACGCTCCATCATCTCAGGCCGGGGAACAAAAAGAACGTCGACTCCAGGGGGGGGAGGTGTCAATTCCTCTGCTTGAGGAGCTCGGACAACAACTGTGGAACGCAACTCGTTCAAATCTGCAACTGCGTCATCATAGTATTTGCTGTCCCGGTATTGATGGAGAAAGTCATTGTATGCCGTTATAGCCTTGTTCTTTTCCCGAAACTTCATTGCATAGGCCATCCAATACATTGCATCGTCCTTGTACTCGCTTTTTGGATAGCGCTTCACAAGTTCGGAGAATACCTCTTCTGCATTCTTCCATTTCTCCTGTATGATCAGTTCGTATCCCTTTCTATAGAGATCATATCCG
>QKGJ01000277.1 GCA_003251275.1 Ignavibacteria bacterium | reverse complement strand
AAAAGAGAAACAAGAGTTTCACTACGCAGTTCCCTCTCTTTGGATTTCAGACAAGAGCCCCCTTAAGCGCGAGGAGTTCAATCCGTTCTCTTTCTATCTTGGAGTGCTCAAGAAATTGCACGGAGCGACCAAGAAACCTCGCAAAACAAAATCCTCCTCGGGCGGTGAATGGAGCAAAGATGCTATAGTCTACAACATGTTTGTGCGCACAACGGCGGCGTTTGACCATGACGGAAACGGGACGCTCGATCTGCCTCTGAACAAGGCGGGTTTCCGTGAAACAGGGACTTTCCTCAAGGCGATCACGATGTTGCCATATATCCAACGACTTGGAGCAAATACGATCCATCTTCTTCCCATCACTTCGATAGGGAAGGACGGAAACAAGGGAAACCTCGGTTCGCCCTATGCAATTCGTAATGCCTATGAGCTTGATGAGAATCTTTCCGAGCCGTGTCTCGGCCTGGATGTTGCAACGCAGTTCAAGGCGTTCGTGGAAGCTGCACATCATATGGGTTTCCGTGTCGTCGTGGAGTTTGTTTTTCGGACTGCGGCCAAAGATGCTGACTGGGTTAAGGAGTATCCTGAGTGGTTCTATTGGATCAGGGAAGATGTAGAGATGAGAAACTCTCACGAGCAGGACGAATCCCGTTACGGATCGCCCCTTTTTACCAAGGAAGAGCTTGAGCACATCCACCATGAAGTGCGCAATCACCGATTTGACAGTCTTCTTCCCCCGCACCCGCAGTATCGAAACCTCTTCACACATCCACCCACGTCTGTCGAGCACAACGGTGAAAGGTACACCGGGAGCGACGCTGGGGGACAACGGATGAAAATTCCGGGTGCCTTTGCCGACTGGCCGCCGGATGACAATCAACCGCCGTGGGGAGACGTAACCTATTTAAGAATGTACAATGACCCGAATTTCAATTACATCGCATATAACACCATCAGGATGTATGATACAGGTTTGGCCCAACCCTCAAAGATCAACCGCCCGTTGTGGGACAAGATCGTCGGCATCATTCCGTATTACCAACGTGAGTATGGGATCGATGGCGTGATGATCGATATGGGGCACGCTTTGCCAATGGAATTGAAGCAGGAAATCGTTCAGGCTGCGCGGGAGCTTGATGGTGACTTTGCATTTTGGGACGAGAATTTTTCCATCACGCATCGAAGCAGGGAGGAGGGGTACAACGCGGTCTTCGGGTTTCTCTGGATCGATGAACACCACCCTTCACGGATGAAAGTGTTCTGCCAGCGATGGGAGCGGGAGGGATTTCCCATCCCGTACTTTGGAACTCCAGAAAACCATAACACTCCCCGCGCTGCAACCCGGCCGGGTGGCCTTATCTATGCAAAGTGGTCATGGGTTGTCAATTGTTTCCTTCCCGCCATTCCTTTTATTCATTCTGGATTTGAATTGGCTGAAACATATCCCATTAACACAGGACTTGATTTCACGCAGGAACAGATCCGGGAACTACCGTCGGAACGTCTGGCGCTGTTCAGCGCCGCGATGTATGATTGGTGTCGAGAGGAGCAGTTTACTTCGTATGTCTCTCATATCGCGGGAATACGTGAAGCGTTCAAAGATATTGTCGTCGATACGCGTCCGGAGACATTTACCATGATCAATGCAGTCAATGAGCAGATTCTTGCATTTGCACGCAAAGCGTCTCCGGGGAAAAAACGAATCGCAATTGTTACAAATACAAACTTCTTCGGAGTAGAGGTGGTTGGAGTGCGACTGGAGACTGCCCTAAAGGAGGTGAAAGACCTGGTTGAGAAGAAGAAATACTTACTTCACGATGGTGAACTCTCTGCTCAACTCAATCCCGGGCAGTGTCTTATCTTTGAGTTTTGAATTTATGAAGGTCCTCATCCAAGGCCTCCTTGTCTCACTCATGTTCATTTCCGCTCTTTCATGCAGAAGGGAGCGCGACCCGAACCATATCGTCATCTGGCATCAGATGCGGGTGGATGAACGGCTCATTCTCGAAGATCAGTTGCGGCAATTCATGAACGAGAATCCGGGAATTACCGTCGAGCAAATCTACAAGGAGACGGAAGAGCTGCGCAACGAATTCATCATCTCAGCGATTGCTGGCCAGGGGCCGGATCTCGTGTACGGACCTTCCGACCAAATCGGTCCGTTTGAAGTTATGGGAATAATTGCCCCGCTTGAAGGACTATTCGACCAGGCATATCTCGATCATTTTCTTCCCAAGGGTCTTACATATTACCATGGCCACCTGTATCAATTGGCCGATAAGTTAGGCAATCACCTGACGCTCATTTACAACAAGGATCTTGTGGATAAACCTCCGACAACCGATGATGAGTTGATCGAGATGGGGAGGAAGCTTACC
>QKGJ01000017.1 GCA_003251275.1 Ignavibacteria bacterium | reverse complement strand
GGAAGGATCAGTTGTGTCTGTTGGTACCGTATTGTGCATAGTCGAAGCCATGAAGTTAATGAATGAGATTGAATCGGATGCCGCAGGGAGAGTTACGAAGATTTTGGTGGAGAATGGGCAGCCTGTTGAGTACGGACAAACACTTTTTATCGTGGAGAAGTCTTGACCGGACCCTTTTCACTATTCATTTATTTGAAGAGATAGTGCGGTAAGTGTTCAGCAAGGTTCTCATAGCAAATCGCGGCGAGATAGCCCTCCGTATTATTCGTGTGTGCAAGCAATTTGGGATCAAGACTGTGGCCGTCTATTCGGAAGCAGATCGTGACTCACTTCATGTGCGGTTTGCCGACGAGGCAGTCTGTATTGGACCTCCGCCAAGCAAAGAGAGTTATCTCAAGATCCCCCGGATCATTGCGGCGGCAGAAGTAACTAACGCCGACGCTATCCATCCCGGATATGGCTTTCTTGCGGAGAACGCGAGTTTTAGTGAAATATGCAACACCTCGGGAATTAAGTTCATCGGCCCGAGTCCGGAAATGATCACATCAATGGGAGACAAAGCCCTCGCCAAGGAGACGATGAAAAAAGCCGGAGTGCCTGTCGTTCCCGGAAGTGAAGGTGTGGTGAAGGATGTTGGAGAGGCCACCGAGATTGCGAACGGCATTGGGTTTCCGATCATCATCAAGGCAGTGGCGGGTGGGGGCGGAAGGGGAATGCGGATCGTGCGGGAAGTTTCTGAAATCGAAAACGCATTCAAAACTGCACGACATGAGGCGGAACAAGGTTTCAATAATCCCGATGTCTATATAGAAAAGTTCATAGAGCAGCCCCGGCATGTTGAGGTTCAGGTTTTCGGTGACCAGCATGGCAATGTTGTTCACTTTGGTGAAAGGGATTGTTCAGTGCAGCGCCGACATCAAAAATTGATTGAAGAATCGCCTTCCCCAATCGTCGATGAGAATCTACGGACAAAAATGGGTGAAGCATCCATGAAAGGATGCCTTGCGGTTAACTATGAAGGGGCAGGAACGATCGAGTACCTTGTTGACAAAGACAAGAACTTCTATTTTATGGAGATGAACACACGTATTCAGGTTGAGCATCCTGTGACCGAGGAAGTAACCGGTCATGATCTCATCAAGCTTCAACTTCGAGTGGGAGCTGGGGAGCGGCTGCCCAGAAAGAGAATACGCTCGGAGGGTCATGCAATTGAATGCCGCATCAATGCGGAAGACCCGGCTAATAACTTCCGACCTGCACCTGGAAGGATCACTGATTTCCATATGCCCGGGGGATTCGGAGTTCGCATCGACACGCATAGCTACGCGGGATATGTTGTTCCGCCGCATTATGATTCACTGATTGCGAAGCTGGTTGTATTTGCTCAATCGAGGGAAGGAGCAATCCAGAAAATGTCATCGGCACTCGATGAGTTCACGGTCACGGGCATCAAGACAACGATTCCGTTCCATCGGCAGGTGATGAGGAATGAGACGTTTAGAAGTGGAAGGTTTGATACTCGATTTCTCGAATCCTTTGTGTACGAACCTGAAAACTAATACGAAAGGGGTACATGCATGAATTTTCCCGACAATCTGAAATATACCAAAGATCACGAGTGGATCTTGATTGAGGGAGATACCGGAACGGTTGGAATTACCGACTATGCGCAAGGGGAGCTTGGCGATATAGTATTCGTTGAGCTTCCGGAAAACGGGAAGGTTCTCGGACAGGGTGATTCCTTCGGATCGATTGAGGCTGTCAAGGCGGTTTCAGACCTCTACGCTCCGGTGTCGGGCTCCATTATTGACTCGAACAAGAATCTTGAAAAAGAAGCCGAAGTGGTCAACAAAGATCCCTACGGAAATGGATGGATGATTAAGCTGAAAATGACAAAGACTGAGGAACTAAGCAGCTTGCTGGACGCTGACTCGTATCGGGCATTGGTCGGCCAGTAATATCGAGTCTAACCAGGCTTTGGAGAGGCGCCCTCGAACGGCCTTTTTTTTGTTAGGAACAACCTATTCATACGATTCAATTGGCGGGCATGAGCAAACGAGGTTCCGATCGCCATAAGCATTATTCACGCGGCCCACGGATGGCCAGAACTTGTGCGTGCGAGTCCATGGCGCAGGATAAACAGCTACGTCGCGTGTATAGGGATGCTCCCACTGATCGGAGAGAACTGATGCCGCGGCATGGGGCGCATTCTTCAGTGGATTATCCAGTCGATCCGAATCCCCATTTTCAATCGCACGAATCTCTTCCCGAATCAGAAGAAGCGCTTCGCAGAACCGGTCAAGCTCTTCCAACGATTCACTCTCAGTCGGTTCAATCATCATGGTTCCCGCCACCGGGAATGAAACGGTTGGCGCGTGAAATCCATAGTCCATTAAGCGCTTGGCAACATCCTCCGCCTCCACTCCCGCACTGCCCTTGAATGGCCGTAAGTCTATGATGAATTCATGAGCGACCCGACCTGCTACTCCCTTGTAGAGGATCGCAAAATGTTTTTCGAGTCTTGCGGCCATATAATTTGCATTGAGAATAGCAAAACGGGTGGCGTCGGTCAGTCCTTGAGAACCCATCATCCGAATGTATGCCCAGGAGATTAACAGAATGTTAGCACTTCCCCAGGGTGCAGCCGACACCGGGCCAATCGAAGAATGACCACCGACCTTTATCACAGGATGATCTGGAAGAAAGGGAATCAGATGTTTTGCGACACCAATGGGCCCCACGCCGGGTCCGCCGCCACCATGTGGGATGCAAAAGGTCTTGTGGAGATTAAGATGACAAACATCTGCTCCTAATTCGGCTGGTCGGCAAAGACCGACCTGTGCATTCATGTTGGCTCCATCCATGTATACCTGTCCGCCATTGTCATGGACGACTTTGCATATTTCCTTGATCGATTCTTCGAATACACCGTGCGTTGATGGATACGTGACCATAAAGGCAGACAGTTGTTCCCGATGTTTTGTTGCCTTCTCTTTGAGGTCTGCAAGATCGATATTTCCACGTGAATCGCACCGTACAACGACAACCTGCATTCCGGCCATAACTGCACTTGCAGGATTTGTCCCGTGAGCGGAAGAGGGTATCAGGCAGATTGTCCTCTCCTTCTCGCCACGAGACTCGTGGTATGCCCGAATGACGAGAAGTCCCGTGTACTCGCCCTGTGCCCCCGCGTTTGGCTGTAAGGAGACCGCCGCAAAACCGGTGATATCCTTAAGCCATTCAGATAGTTGGTCAAAAATAACGCTGTAGCCTGCTGCCTGGTCAACTGGTGCGAAAGGGTGGAGGGAAGCGAACTCCGGCCAGGTAATCGGCAGCATCTCGGTGCTCGCATTGAGTTTCATTGTGCACGACCCCAGAGGAATCATGCTTGTAGTCAACGAAAGATCGCGCGATTCCAGCATCCGCATGTAGCGCAGCATTTCGGATTCAGAGTGATGCTTGTTGAACACAGGATGTTTGAGGTAATCTGATGTTCTCTTGAGCATTCCGCTATAGCCCATTGAGACCTTGCCAGCCAGCTGAGCTGCGGTGAAACCTGGCTTTCCGTTCGAGAATATCTCGAAGAGCAAATTCAGCTCATCTTCCGATGAAACTTCATCCAATGAGATACCGATATCACCGTTCGTGAAGGATCGAAAATTAAATCTTGAATCATCCGCCATTTTAAGAGTCTTCTCGCCCATGCCAGCAGGAGGGGTTATCCGAAGAGTGTCAAAAAAATCCTTCGTGGCCACGGTGAATCCGAGCTTTCGGAGACCTTCAGCGAGGATTTTTGTAAGAGTATGTACTCTCTCCGCTATTTGGCGAATTCGCTGGGGACCGTGGTAGACAGCATACATGCTTGCCATTACTGCGAGAAGGACCTGAGCCGTGCATATGTTAGACGTAGCTTTCTCGCGCTTGATATGTTGTTCACGGGTTTGAAGCGCCATCCGCAGAGCACGATTTCCCTTGGCGTCAACAGAAACGCCGATAATCCTCCCGGGAATGTGTCGACGGTACTGATCCCTTGTTGCGAAGTATGCCGCGTGTGGTCCGCCATACCCCATTGGCACTCCAAACCGCTGGGTGGTTCCAACGGCCACATCGGCGCCCATTTCACCGGGGGCGGTGAGAACTGCAAGACTGAGAATATCGGCTGCAACTGCAACCAGTGCCCCCGATTCATGCGCCATTTCGATAAAGGGCCGATAGTCCTCAACTGACCCGTCTGTTCCCGGGTATTGAACAAGAGCTCCAAATACCTCCGGCTTGAACGAGAATTCCTGGTAGTCCCCTACGATAACACGAATACCAAGCGGGATTGCTCGCGTGTGGATAATTGCAATAGTTTGCGGATGGCAATTGTCCGAAACAAAGAACGACCCATTGGCAGGATGATTCCTTATTTCATAAAACATCGACATCGCTTCCGCGGCAGCGGTGCCTTCGTCGAGGAGAGATGCGTTCGCGATCTCAAGCGCCGTAAGGTCAATGATCATTGTTTGAAAGTTCAGAAGGGCTTCAAGCCTTCCCTGTGCGATCTCCGCTTGATATGGCGTGTACTGTGTGTACCATCCTGGGTTCTCCAGTATGTTCCGCTGGATAACCTTTGGCGTGATCGTCCCGTAGTAGCCCATCCCAATCAAAGATCGACAGAGAGTGTTTTTCTTGCCAATCTCTGAGATCTCGTTCAAGAGGTCAAACTCGCTTACGCCATCTCCAATGTTTAGTTTTGCTTTCGTCCTGATGGTAGAAGGTATTACTGAATGGATTACCTCTTCGAGGGAGGATAGTCCAAGTTCTTTCACCATCAAATCGAGTTCTCCCTTGTTTGGCCCGATATGTCTATCTGCGAAATGTTCTTTGCGTAGGAAATCAATCCCCATATAAGGTAGTTCCTCTTCCTTCAGTCGAGAGTCAATGTTAATGGCTTTGTTCACGTTTGTTCGATGGTGATGCAGAAGATCTTATTGCTTTTTTGACGCGGCCTTTCTCACAAAGGCGGAATCATGGTAGTAAAAACTCTCCTTTTTCTCAATTGATCGTGTCCTGGAATAATTCTATCTGTTCATTCGTTCCCCTCCGGAATCGGTCGGTCGGTAAGTCATTCCAACGGATGGAGAGGTTGTGTTTCCGAGCGGTAGTACGAAAGAGCTGATCGATCAAATCAGCCACACGTCCCTCTCCCCGCATCCGTTTTTCGAATCGGGAATCGTCAAGATCTCCATTCCTTGTTTGCTGAATGCTATGGAGAATTTTGTTCGACCTCTTCGGCAGGTTCTGTTGCAGCCATTCGATAAACAGCTGCTTGACTACTCCAGGCAGGCGTAGGAGAATGTAACCTGCCCGTGTTGCGCCATGGTCAGCAGCGGCCTGCATGATGCGAGGGATCTCTTCGTCAGTGAGCCCGGGGATGACCGGTCCGATGTTGACGCCGACAGGAATTCCGGCTTTCGCAAGGGCCTCAATAGTCTGCAACCTTGTCAAGGGCGAAGATGTTCTTGGTTCCATTGTTCTGATTAGTTCAGGGTTTAAGGTTGTAATGGAGATAAGGATGTGGATAATCTCGAGTCTAGCCATCTCAGAAAGAAGATCAAGATCGCGTTGCACAAGTGCATTCTTTGTAATGAGTCCGACAGGATTCCGAAATTGGAGGAATACCTCGAGACATTTTCTGGTAAGCTGGAACCTCCTCTCAATTGGTTGGTAACAATCCGTGTTTCCCGAAAGAGCAACCACCTGCGGTTTCCATGATTTTTTGGAGAGTTCGCGTACGAGAAGCGCAGGGGCATTCGCTTTTATCAATATCTTCGATTCGAAATCGAGCCCCGCAGAAAGACCCAAATACTCATGTGATGGCCTTGCGTAGCAATAGATGCACCCATGCTCGCAACCGCGATAGGGATTGAGGCTGAAAGTGAATGGAATATCCGGACTATCATTTCGAGCGAGAATGGTGCGAGATGTATCCAGGAGAAATGTGGTGGAAGGAGATTCAAGTTCACTGTCAAGCAGTTCTTCTTCGAACGGAACGAAATAATGTTTGCTAAATCTGTTGGGGGTGTTCGAATTTGTGCCACGCCCTTTCATTCTTACAGTCCTCTGATTAAGCCAGCAGTTCTTCTTTCATCAGTCATGTACGTACTAGTCGACAAGCCAAAGGTGACTGACGTTTTTGATCGATTCAAGTTACACATAGTCGGAATATAACAACAGGTTGGAAAGGCTCAAAACGCACGTTTTTCGGGGTCTGCACAACATTATCCAATCGAATGTAAAAAAATCCAACCATGTGGCCAACTGTTGACAATCTCAACATATTGCACTATAATTGCTTACCCAAACTGCCTAATGACCGACTTTAAATAGACCCCTTGATTGCTTTAATTCAGGTTTTTCGAATGGATGTTCCTCTTCATCAAATTCCCAATTGGAATCCGCAGAATAAATAACCCATGTCTAAGACTACTCATTCTGCAGCGAGAACAGTTGAAATCCTAAGGGAAGGCGCTGAACATTTGAAACAGGCTGATCGGCTTGTTCGCGAAAGGAAGTTTGAAAGTGCACTTGTCGAAATAGAAAAGGCAAGGGCGGCGAACCCAAACAACCTGTATGCAATTGCATATGAAGAAAGAGTTCGCTCGCTGATAACCCTCGCACCTTTTTCCGATGACAACAACTCAGATCCCAACAACTCGAAACAGAATCTTGCTGAAGATATTCAACCTGCTTTAGAACAGCTCTCCCGCCTTGCATTTGCACAGGCTCAACGATCCTTGGAAGTGGAGATGAGGAAAGAGCAAGAGCGCCTTGCTTTTATGGCAGCGGAAGAAGAAGGACGACGCTTGGAGGAGTTACGAAGAAATGCTCTCGAGGACAGAGTCGAAGCATTCATTACGAATGCAACAGAGTTCCAGATACGGAATGAGTTTTCCCGGGCTTTGAGTGAGCTCAGTCGCGTTTTTGTTCTTGATCCGGAGAATGAACGGGCGAAGATCCTTTTATCGGACATCCATCGCCTAATGAAGGAGCAGGAGGAGGTTCGTGAACGGAAGGCTCTTGACGAAGAGCGGCGCCGAAAAGAGTTCTTGAAAATTGAACTGGCAAAGATGGAAGCACAGTTGAAGGAAAAGCAACGGCATGAATTGACCAATCGTCGAGAAGCGCAATCACGGAAAGTGAACGAGTATGTTGGCCGAAGCAAGCAGCTTCTGGCAGAGGGGAGAGTGGAGGAGGCCATCGGTCACATTGCATTTGTTGCAGTCATCGATCCGCTGAATGCAGATGTACAAGAGATGGGTCTGGAGGACAAAATCCGGCGGAGAATGGAGTACGAAAAGGAGGAGGGTGGACAGCGGAGGATTACGAGGCCCCAGCTGGATATCAAAAAGCAGCTTCACGCTGCCGAGAGGTTGCTTGAAGCTCAATGCTTCCCGGAGGCTTTGCGTGTTGTCACGCGCGCGTATATGATCGATCCCGTCAATAAGGACGTTCAGGGGTGTGAAGAAAGAATCCTTGAGGCGCAAGCGCGCCACTTGCAGAAGAAGGAAGAAGATCAGCGGTCTGCAGATGAGAACACCTGGCGGGTCCGTGAGTATGAATGGAAGCAAGTGGAAGCGGCGGAGCGAAATAGGTTCGAGAGACAATTAGCAGCAAACACCGAAGCCAAGAAGAAGGGGGAAGAAGAAAAGATTCAATACTATCTTTCACGGGCATGGGCGCACTTGCATGAAGGTCGATTCGAGAACGCTCTTGGTGAGATAGCCCTCGCTTTTCTGGTCAATCCGTTTGACGAGGAGGTAAAGCTTCTCGAAGAGCAGATCGTGTCAATGACACAAAAGAGGCCGAACTTGAGTCCGATGAGTAGTCTCTCACGAGTCATGAATGGCGCTTCTGAGAGTTCTCGACCTAAAAAGGAGTCAGATCCAGAACTCAGTCGGGAAGATGTTCTTGCATTAGAGACACCATCCACACGCCTTGAATCGCATGTCGATGCCGCAAGGAGGCTCATTGTAGAAAAACGAATGGATGATGCCCTCAATGAACTTACTCAGGCGTTCAAGATTGATCCATTCAACGTTGAGGTGAGAGATCTTGAACACTATGTTAGAACGCGGCTTGAAAACGACGGAAGTCGAGTCACTCTTCAGCATAAGACTTCCAGCAATGGTCTTGCACCCACCGCCGTACGAGTGCGGCAGCACGTCGAACGTGCTAGGAAGGAACTGAGGGAGGAGAAATATGATGCCGCTCTTGGAGAGATCGCCCTTGCGTTTGTTCTCGATCCCCTGGACGAGGAGGTCAAAAAGGTTGAAGAAGAAGTACTGCTGGCCCGAGCGCACAGCAAACAAGGCCGCAAACCCCGACAGGGCAATACGAGGAATATCATGGAGCAAAGTGGCCCCGCACAAATAGCCCGCCACTTGGCCGCAGCGGATGAATTTCGATCAAAAGGGGAATTTGGAAAGGCACTTGAAGAGATAGCTCGGGCGTTCGTCATCGATCCGTTGAACGAGAGTATCCTCAGGCTTGACAGCCAAATCCAGGCAGAGTTCCAATTGCATCGACAGAAAAAGCGGACGCAATAAGACAGCCCCTTTGGTTCATACCCTTACCTCTTTATCAAGTTCTTTTTAGTATCCACCGTTTTCGCTATATTGTGCCACCCTCTTATCGAATTCCTATAGATGAGTTCCTCAGAAACTGTCATAATACTTGATTTTGGCTCTCAGTATTCACAACTCATAGCACGGCGTGTACGTGAGTTGGGCGTCTATTCTGAATTACACCCCTACAATATTACTCCTGCGAAGATAAAAGAAATAAATCCTGTTGGGATCATCCTGTCGGGGAGCCCTTACAGTACGTATGAGGAGGGGGCACCACTCCCATCTAAAGAGCTTTTCTCTCTCAATGTTCCGATTTTGGGAATCTGCTATGGTTTGCAGTTGCTGGCACACGAATTTGGCGGAGAAATTGATAAGGCGGCGAAGCGAGAATACGGATATGCTGAGTTGGTGATTGACGACAGGTCTGATATTTTCGCCGATTTCGGGTCGAATGGTGATTCACGCACAACAGTATGGATGAGTCATGCCGACC
>QKGJ01000100.1 GCA_003251275.1 Ignavibacteria bacterium | reverse complement strand
TGAGGGTAAACCGGCGGACAGCATTTGCGGCGCCCACGGTTACGCTGAAGTCGCGCGTCGGATCGGCGACTGATTCCTCGTTGTCCCTGTCGATGACAAACAACCGGAAGCCATCCGGCATGAGGCCTGAAGTGGTCAACTTGCACGTGACAAGCCGCTCCACCAAGCTCGACCTGATTTCAAAATCCCAACGAGCGCCATCTGACGAAAGTGGCTTGAAGTTCGCAAGATACCTCTTTGCTTCATCAACAACGGAGACCACCAGTTCCTGGTGAATCGCAGGAGGTTCCCGGAAGTCCTTTCTATCCTCACCCTCTTCGGCTCCACGAACAAATCCAACATAATTATATGTGTCCACAAATTCCGTCCCCGGAATGCGGCCCTCGAATTGAACTGTGAAATCAGTCGAGGAAAAAATCTTCCCGAGAGCCGGAGGAGATTGAACTGCCGGAACGGTGAGATTCACCGTCGACGTCCCGGGATTGTACGCGAAATATCCTTGCCAGGGCTGCATGAGCTGAACGCCGGGCACATATTGGTCGCCGTCATATCCTATTAGCCCGTTGAGAAGGGAGGAGTTCGTAACACTATCCCACGCAACCGGAAACGCAAATGGATTGCTGATCTGGCTGAAACCAGGCGGCACGTTGATGGAGTAACCGCTGCGGCTATCTGTCGAGAGCCCACTCTGTACGGAAAACGGAGCACCCGAAGCTGTGATCAACCAGAAGGAATTCCCCCCTCGAAAGTCTGCTTGGATTTGTTGGTATTCATTGTACCCGTTGTTTTCCCAACGGAACAATCGCCACACATTTGTTTGATATGGACCGTAATCGTCTTCCAATACCGCTCCCGGTTGAGGGTTGTTCAACTCAAGAGGCGCTGAAACCATCTGATACTTTGCTGCGAGCATTGGAAGTGCCGCTGTGGCGGCGTTCACTCTTACCCGGAGAACCGCGGGATTGATTGACGGGGTCACATCGGGAAAAGTCAGCACCTGGGACTGGCCGCTGAGGCTGTCTATTCCGCGAAGCGCAAGATAGTATTCTACACCTCGGATGTTGATGTATTGAGAGGGGATTGTAACATCGAGCGTGTTCCCCGACTGCAGGAAATTCGTCCATTGATACGCTGTTTGTCCGCCATTTCGAAAGTAGAGCGAATCTGATGTGAGTATGAAGTTTGACGGGAGGGTCACTCGAAGACCTACTGAATTTCCAATTGTGGTATCACCGACAACCAACGGTTGAATCGGCGATCCAATCGCAATCCCGGTCAACGGGATGAAGTCCGGGCTCGACACCGCATCGCTCACAACCATAAGCCGTGATGATTTGGTTCCGATAGAAGTCGGTTCAAACTCAATCTGAAACTGAATCGAATCGCCCGGGGCAAGTAGCGGGAACGGTCCCGTTCCTCCAACAATTCTGAATTCTGCAGAATCCAACCCGCTGATTGCGATGGAGGTGATACGGAGGTCTAGCATACCAATGTTCACTGCAGTGATCGGCGCACTCACCCGGCTTCCAACCTGCACATTGCCAAATACGACTGTACCCGGAAAGAACGAAACCTGCGGACTTTCTCCGATGCCACTCACCAGAACACTGTCGGTTCCTGTTGCCCCGTTATGAGCGAATACGATCGAGCCTGCAAAGATGTTCGGCGACGGGGGAGTAAACGAGACCACGAACGAGACGGTCGTTGCAGGCGCGATGGTGATTGAGTTGGGACTGACTGAAAACTCTGCGCCGGTTGATATTACTGAACTAATAACGAGTGGAGATGCACCGGTATTCGTGACCCGGACGGTGTCGGACTTCGTTACATTAACCTGGACAACACCGAAAGTGAGTGCTGAAGGAATTGCAGTGAACCTTGCAATCGCACCTATTCCCCGGACGCGATAACTTGCCGGAGATCCAGATCCATCATGATTGAAGAGGATATCGGCCACATACGAGGTTGCGACCACGGGGGAAAACTGAACTGTAAAGGATACGCTGTCCCCCGGTGCAATGATTGCTGTTGTCGGGCTTATACCGAACGGTGAAGAGGTCACTATCGAGGAAATAGTTAGCGACGCCGTCCCCGGGTTACGAACAACCATGCTCATCTGACTCGTTGATCCAACAGCTACTGGACCAAAATTGAGTGAGTCAGGAGTTGCAACGAATGACGCTCCCGCGATGGTGAAAGTTCCATCGCTCACATCTTGAATTGATGGGTTGTTAACGCTGGTCACTCTGATAAGCGCTTGCGTTGTCGCCGCTCCACTAACAGTCCAAGTGTAGGAACCAATATCCGGCGTGATCGCAATGCCACTATACGACTGCCCGTTATCACGTGAGATTTCTATGTTGACATTATTCCCTGTTGCTCTATTCGGCGAAGCGTTGGTTGACAACCAGGAGATCCGTTGCATCGTTCCCAAAGGCCACACTTCGCCTCCATTGGGGATCAGAACCGTGATAGAAGGATTTGATGATTGGTCTGCCAATCCAGCGAATCCAGACCGCACTTGAAAATCAAACGAGGTGATCGAGCTACCAACGTAAAAGAATGATCCTCCCATGTAGACAATACTGTCTTGTCGGACAAGTGCGTTTATGGGACCATCAGTAAAGGGCGCCCATTGGCTCAATGTTCTTGCCGGAAGGTCAAATGCAGCGAGATTTAGTCTTGGTTGGAGATCAACCTCGGAAAAATCTCCTCCCACATAGAGGTTCGTACCTGAAATATCCATCGTTAAGATTTGTTCCTCGAAAGAAACCAACGAAAACGAGGGCGACCAGGGTTGGACTACTCCGCTTGAATCTATTTCCGCCAACAAAGTTCGAGAAAAATTACCCAGCATGCTGAAGGAACCGCCGACAAAAACTGAGCTCCCGTTTGGAACAATAGAATACACAGGAGCGTTTGGTGAAGGATTCCATGGGAGGACAGCTCCGTTGGTTAGGGTTACCGCAGCAAGGAAGTTGCGTACTGCACCTCCCACAACATCAAAGTTACCACCGAGGTACGCTCTATTACCATGTACTTTGATTTCATTGACAGTGCCTGTCACATTTGGATCCCACGCGGTTGGAGAGGCAGTTGACAGATCAATACCGGCAGCAGAGCTTCGCTGAAATTGTCCAACCTGGAAGAAGTCACCTCCAACAAGTAGCTGCGAGCCGAATGGTACGATTGAGTTGACCGAGGTTCCGACGACACCCGGATCCCAAGCAGTAGCAACACCTGTTTGGGCGTTAATGGCGCCAAGGTAACTTCTTGACATTCCTCCAACTATATCGAAGAAACCTCCGACATACACAGTATTTCCAAGTACAACGAGATCGTTCACTGCGCCGTCAGCCCCTGGGTTCCAACTTGTCGCAATGCCGGTATTGGCATTGAAGGCCGCCAGTCGATCGCGATCAACCCCATTGACGCTTGTAAAAAAGCCCCCTGCATACACGGTTGTCCCCGCGAGGACGGATTTGAAGACTGCGGAGTTACAGTTTGGATTCCATCCATCAGCGATTCCTGTGTTGAGATCGACGCGCGCAAGACCGTTCCTCGCAGCTGTACCCACAGCAGTAAAGTATCCACTCAAATACATTGATGTCCCTGAGAATTCAAGGTCCTCGACCGGTTGATCAGGGGAAGGATTCCAAGGCAGGACACTGCCACTGGTTTCGGTAACACTCGCGCAATATGATCTCGGAATTTGCCCTCCAATTGTCAAAAAATCGCCGGCCAAATACACATTACCCGAGAAAACAACAATGTCCCGCACAGTGCCGTCAGCAATTGGATTCCAGGGAGTTACTCCACCACCGACGGTAACAGCCGCAATGTTCCCTCGCGGGGCCATGTCAACCAAATCGAAGCTGCCTCCGACATAAAGCAATTGTCCGATTCGTGCGAGTGCCTCAACAATACCGTTGACACGTACATTCGGCCCAGTCGGAAGGCCGCCGCTTTTTGTAACTTCAGCCAGGTTCTGATACGGAGTTGATGCAACAGAATCAAAAAACCCGCCGATAAATACCGTTGTGGGTGTGCTTGCCAACGCAAAAACGAACCCGTTTACATCCGGATTCCATGGTTGCACCTGACCAGTCGAAGCGTCCACTGCTCCACATGAACGCCGCGGCTGTCCACCGAGCATTGAAAATTGACCTCCTACGTAAAGATTGGATCCATCGAGCATTAATGAATAGACCGCACCATCAGGAGCCGGGTTCCAGTTCGGATCAACAGTTTTATCCGGTCTAATATGCGCGAGGTTTGAAATGGGTATTCCTCCAACACCAAAAAAGATCCCCCCAATAAACCATCCACCCGCACCATCGGCAGCAACGTCGAGGATAAGGCCCGTTACCTTGGGAAATTGCGGATCAAACTGCGCAGTGGTCGTATTTAATGCCACTCCCGGCCCTGTTGCGGGACCTACATTGAAAAAATCGCCGCCTATGTAGACAGTGTCGCCAACCCTCTGAATCGCATTCACCGGGCCATTGGTCGTCCAAAGATTGTCAATAATCGTCTGGGAGGATGCAGGCGAAGCAAAAGCCATCATCGTGAGGAGGCAGGCTTTCATCAAGAAAGGTTTGTTTTTCATAGAACTAGAATTCCGTCATGAGGCCTACACTGACCTCGAATCCGCCGATTTTTTCACTGAAGCGGTTCGACGGTGTTATGAACGTGGTGGAACCCGCATCATATCTGAACCGAAAAGGCATTCTGATAGAAGGGGACAGCTGAAAAGTCGGGGATAGTTGAAACCCAAACAGTTGAGCGCCCGAAAGTCCTGCGTCCGTTTCTTCAAAGAACCGTGCGGTGGCAAGCAAACCAAGAGAAAACGATCTGCTGGCCGCAACAAGGTAGCTCACGTGGAATTCTGTCCTGTTTGGTTCCACACGGGTTGGGAAATCTCCCTTCCCCTTGGAGCGAAAGCGGGCATACAAACGAAGCTCATCGTTCTTGAAGAACTTCTTGTATTGACCATTGATGGAGACTGCAGCGCCCGGAGCAAACACATCCGCGCCATCTAACTGATCCGTCCCGTACGTTGTGAACACGGCATCGAGGGCGACACTGGACGATTCGTTTATTTTGAAATCTGCACCCCCCGTAAAGACAATTTCATCGCCGGGGTTATACTCTCCAAAGTCTTTTTGCGGCCTATACGTACCCTTGTACTGATATGCACCGGCCACACCAACGACGACGTTTCGAGAAGCTTCATACACCCACGCAACTCCAGGATTGATGTTGAATCCCTGACCCCAGGAAGGTACTCGATAGTCGAATACCGGGTTGCTGACCAGTGCGGCGGTTGCAAACTCTTCAGTCGTGAGTTCAGTTTTTCCTGCTGGAATGTTGAGGCCAATACTTACCGACAAATGCGCCTGTTCGATTTGTGCTGCGGCACCCAGTTGCACGTCCGACCACCCGCCCACCTTTTTGAAATCGCCATAGGTAGTGGCCTGCGCGGTCTGAAGTGAAAAGTTCAACATTCGCGACGCAGGATATTTCAGGGAAAAAACTGTTCCCACTTCTGTGATCCGTTTGTGCTGATCCTGCAATGACCACGATTGATACAGGGGGCGGACAGACACCGACCCCGATTTCGATAGTATGTACGATTCCTCCTGCGCAAGAACTGGAATAGTACACCACAGAAAAGTGAATATTGAAAAAATGTATTTCATGATTGTTATCACTGAGGAGGCTTGGGAGCCTCTGGAAGAAGCTCGCCGCTCATTGATTCTGTTGGCTTTCTGCTGTCCGGTCCGGGAATGAAACTTGAACCGATTCCCATATGAAGGTTGTTCATTCGATCCGTCATCAGACTGTTACTACCGCGAAGATCCTTTTCCGGCGGCGGTTCAATCCCTTCTGCAACTGCCATTGCTTTCTCTTTCGTCCCCGCAATCTTCATTGCCTCGGCTTTTTCCCTGCGTCCCGAGGCACGCTCGAACGCTGGGTCAATGGCTATCGCCTGACCATAGAATGAAGAGGCGCCGTCGAAATCACCAAGTGCTTCCCTTTCCAATCCCATTGAGTATGAGAGAAAAGCCTGGAGACTCCCCGTTGGCCTTCTTTGGATCTGCTCACTTTCATCCCGGGTCAGCGAAATCCCCATTTCTTTCACCAAACGAAAGACAAGATCTTTCTCCAGTTGGAAGAGATTGTCCAAGGCATCCGATTCGGTTGCCGTTTCTGATCGCTCGGCGGTTCCCGCCCGAACCGCGGCGATATCTACGCGAACGTCGAGCGCTTCATTCACTGCGAGTGAGCCGCCGATGATGCGCTCCGCCGAAAGAAGTTTCCCCATTCGTGGGGCTGTTGTTGGATCGACCGCTCCGGAAACGCCCAACTTGATTTCCTGAAGAAGAGCTTCTACCCTCAAACGCTCGACCAGCTTCAGTGCTTCCACATATCCCAGATCGACCGTGAGCATTTCACTCATCCCGTACCCCAGGGGCGCGTACTTCGGGTCGGAGCCCTGGTAAGTCAGAGGAAAGACCGCTGCAGTCCTTACGGCGGCATTGTTCGTGAGCGTTGCCTCCTGAGCGAGGAGAGACCGCACTTGCTTTTGCAGGACTTCGCGCGTGAGGCCTTCGAATCTTCCTTCCAACAAAGTTCGATAGGGAGAGGTCTCCGCGACATCCACATACTGTCGATACCGATCAAGAGCTTCCTCCTCTTTTCCACTCCCCTCAAGAGACATTCCAAGGTAAAAAATAGCCTTCCCATCATTGTACGTAATTGCCAGCGCCTTCTGGAGAAAGTCCGTCGCCTCATCGTATCGTTTTACCATGAAGTGAAGCACGCCGAGGTCGCGCATGCTCTCGGCATCGCGCGGATTTTCCACCAGACGCGCGCGAAGTCGCTCCACAGATCCCGCATAGTCATCGATCTTTTCCACCACTTGCACATTCGCGCAGGCAGGAATCAACAATGCGAAAACGATTGCATCAATGAACAGGCTATATGATCGACTGTCAGATTTCACTGCATCCTAAAAAGTCGTGACAACGCCAAGGGAAAACTCCAATTGTCTGGTGGATGTAAACTCCTTCGTCTTGCCAAACTGCGCCCGCAATCGCATTGGAATCTGGATAGCAGATGTCGGCGAAAAGATCGGTGCGATGCCGATTCCGAACAGCGTAGCACCCGATAAAAACGAAGTCGTTTCTTCGTAGACCTTTCCATCAAGCGAAAATCCCATGGAAAAAGCAGACGAGAACACCGCCTTGTATTCAGCGAGAGCTTCCCACCTGTTTGGCTCAGACTTCAACGGCTCGTCTACCAAGCCAACGGGAGTCCCGATTTCACTTTTTCCCTTGCTGCGATAGCGGGTGAAGAGGCGAAGCTCGTTTTGACCAAAAGTCCGCTGATATTGCAGATTGCCTGCAATGGTGCTTCCCGATGCATAACTCTCTTTTCCATCCACTTTGTCTTTTCCATACAAAGTGAAGACTGCATCGAGCGATATGTTTGAGACGCCATCAAGTTGGACGTCGACACCACCGGTCACGAGAACCTCGTCGCCCGGATCATACTCAATCCCGCCAGCCAACGGTTTGTACGTTCCCTTGTATTGAAACGACCCTCCGAGACCGAGGACGGCTGCATTCGAAACCGGAACAACCCAGGCAAGACCTGGATTGATGTTTAATCCCTGGCCGAGGATTGGATAGCGAAAATTGAGGATCGGGTTGCTGATGGCGGTCGAGGTTACAAATTGAGCAGGGTCCAGTTCTCGCTTCCCGGTCGGAAGGTTCACGCCAAGACTCGTCATCAGGTTGAGCCGTTCAAGAAACCAACCAAGCCCAAGCTGGATATCTGTGGGCCCGGAGAGTGACTCCACATCTCCGGTGGTGATAGCATGACCGGCCCGAAGCGTAAAGTTCGATTCGCGGGTTAAGGGAAGATAAGCAGAAAGCATTGTGCCATACTGAGAAATTGAATTGTCCTTTCCATCCGACCATGTTTGATAGGACGGTTGGATGAGAACATTCCCCTGCCTGCTGACAACATATGAATCGGATTGCGAGAGCATCTCCTGAACACACAGACCGCCCACCAACAGGCTCACCAAAAATATTGTTCTCAATCGAGGCATACGCGTTCTCATTGTGGAGGAGGAGGTGGAGGCGGCGCGGGAAGTTCTATGCCGGCCGACGGCAGGCCTTCTTGCGCTGGCTTTCGACTGTCCTGACTCGGAACGATCCCGGATCCGATAACCTGTTGCATCGTCTCAAACCGTCGAGCAACCATCGAGCCCTTCCCAGTTGTTGAGCCGCTCGGTTTTGGCGGAGGCTCGATTTTCTCCGCCGATGCAAGTGCGGTTTCTTTATTCCCGCCGCCAGCCTTTCTGGCCTCGGAAATTGACTGACGCTCTTTCGCGGAGGAGAATGCAGGGTCGATCGATCCTGCTTCTTTGTACATTGCGCCGGCAGCGTCAAAATCTCCTCGCGCTTCATAATCCAGGCCCAGGGAGTATGCTAAGAATGCCTGAAGGTTCCTCGTTGGAAAACGCTGAATATTCTCCCGCTCTTCGCGCGACAATTTGATCCCCATCCCTTGAATCAGCTTGAACACAATTTCCTTCTCCGCGCGGAAGAGATTTTCCAAGACGTCCGCTTCAGACGCTGCTCCTGGTTTGCTGCCTGTTGCAACATCAACCGAAGAAACATCCATGCGGATTGATCTATCAGGCGAAACGCTGAAGGTACCGCCGACAATTCGCCCCGCGGCAAGGAGCTTACCCATGCGTGGGGCAGACGATTGATCAACGCTCGAACTGGTGCTCAAGGCTAACTCCTTAAGAAGCTCTTCGATCCTGAGCCGTTCAACCAGCTTGAGTTTCTTCACCTGCCCCAGGTCGGTAAGGATCATTTCACTGATCCCCATCCCCAAAGGGGCATACCGAACATCTCCTGTTTGATATGCGAGTGGAAACACCGCAAGAGTGTTCACCGGAAGAGAGGATGTGGTGATTGATCCCTCCTTCGCAATCAAAGCCCGGAATTGGTTCCTGATGACCTCGCGCGTCAACTCCTGATACCGTCCTTCCATCAAGGTTCGGTATTGAGACAATGGCGAGTAGTCGGTGTAGGTAAT
>QKGJ01000218.1 GCA_003251275.1 Ignavibacteria bacterium | reverse complement strand
ACTATTCATATTCTCTCAAGGCAAGAAATAGCCTCACGCCTCGCCGCTATAGCGTGGCAAGCAACAGCTTGAGCGGTTACGTGGGGAATATTCCAAATATTCTCATCTGGCAACCCGCAGATGTTGTTAGCTCGGATGGTGATTCAATTGCCACAGCGCTTACCCGCATTGGCGAGGGTAATTATCTTACAGATGATCTTTTCTTTTTCGGGTCGAATCTAAGTGTGTATGAAGCAATCTTTGTCGTCACAGGTATCTACAGCAACAATCATGTCATCGGTGCAAGCGATCCTGAAGGCGCTGCTCTCGACGCGTATGCCAGCGGCGGCGGCTTTCTATATCTCCAGGGAGGCGATGTATTCAATTACGATCCTGAAAGTGCCGGCGGATATCAGGTTCGGCCAATCTTTGGTCTGAATGACGGTTCAGATGGCGGCGCAGATGTTTCCAGTGTTACAGGACAAACTCTCTTTAATGGTTTGACTTTCAATTACACCGGTGGCAATAACTTCATGGATGAACTGCATCCAAGCAGCGGAGGAGGTGCAAGAGTCCTCTTAACAGCTCCTGGCTCAACACCGGCGAACGACACAATGGCTGTCTTTAATTTCTATGGTGCCGGTCGGTCCATTGCAATGGTGCCGGAGTTCGGCGGACTGGTGGACAATGGAAGCAACCTGAAGGATTCCGTCCTCGTACGGATGCTTCGGTTCTTCCGTCAGCCTACCTCTCCACCACAGATTTCCGTTACGCCAATGGCGAT
Organism: Ignavibacteria bacterium; assembly: GCA_003251275.1. Taxonomy (GTDB): domain Bacteria; phylum Bacteroidota; class Ignavibacteria; order UBA10030; family UBA6906; genus SZUA-287. The sequence goes on along the minus strand of QKGJ01000218.1, from coordinate 8,363 downwards.
TGCAGATACATTGCAGGTCGCACAGACGGGAATGAAGTCATTCACCGTAGCTAACCTCACGACACCCCCATCAAGCCCGTTGTTCGTGAACGTCTCTGAAACTGCACCATGGCTTTCGGTTGCTCCATCGGCAGACACGCTGAATGGAGGAGAGAGCTTTGTGGTAACAGCTTCTTTCGATGCAACAGGTTTAACACCGGGAACATATAATACAAACATTGTCGTGGCGAGCAATGATGGAACCAATCCTACAATTAACGTGGCAACAACACTGCGCGTTATTGGTAGTCCCACAATCGTCACTGTGCCGGATTCAATGATCAAGTCAATGAATGCTGGAACAATGGACGCAGATACGTTGACAATAAAGAACACCGGTGTTTCGCCGCTCAATTGGTCAATGTCGGACATTCCCGCAAGCGCAATCTCGCGGATTCATGTTCGCCAGCCCCAAGCCGATGAGCTTTACCCTCCGCGTCTAGGAAGGGACGGCTGGCCGGTTGCACAAGGAAAGAACGATCAGGATATTCACCATGGTCCTAACCAGGTAAATGGTTTTGGCGGACCTGACAGTGCAGGATATCGCTGGATTGACAGCGACGAACCGGGAGGCCCGACATTCAATTGGGTTGATATTACGAGTATTGGCACTGCAATCCCGGTGGGCGCCTGGAGATCATCGGGAGGTGGAGCGAATGCGGATGATGGATATGTTCGTCTGAAACTTCCGTGGCCGTTCACCTTCTATGGTGTGACCTATACAGATTCTCTGAAGGTGGTAACAAATGGATGGCAGAGCCTGGATCAAACCTCGACAAATACCGCTTTCAGCAATGTCGCTATTCCGGCAACTGCACAGCCTAATACGATTATCGGCCCATGGTGGGATGATCTCGATTTGAGAACAGCTGGGACAGTACACTACTACAATGATGTCGCAAACAACAGATTCATTGTTCAGTACACGAATGTTCCTCACTTCAGTAGTGGTGAACTTTACACATTTCAAACCATATTGTATGCGAATGGAACCATTCTTTATCAATACCTCGATATGCAGTCGTTGCTGACCTCTGCAACAATAGGGATTGAGAATCAGGGTGGTACAGTTGGCCTTCAAGTCGTCTTCAATGCCGCGTACATGCACAACAATCTTTCGATCAGCATTGCGAACGATGTATCATGGTTGTCCGAAACGCCAACCAGCGGTACCGTCGCACCAGGAGATAGTGTGAAGGTGGAAGTGATATTCAATTCAGGTGGTCTTTCATCAGGGATATACACAGGCTCATTAGAAATCAGCAGCAATGATCCTGCCCTCCCTACAGTTTCAATCCCTGTTCATATGATGGTGAACACTGTTACTTCCAGCGCTGAGCCTCCGGATGTGGATTTGCCTCGGCAATATTTTCTTGGACAGAATTATCCAAACCCATTTAATCCAACAACAACCATCCGCTTCGGTCTGCCGGAACAGTCTTCCGTGTCGATCAAGATATACAGCATGCTCGGTCAAGACATTCGGACTCTTGTTAACGAGTCGAGAGATGCAGGTTACCACGAGGCTCTATGGGATGGGCGAAATGATCTCGGTGTACCTGTCACAACGGGTATCTACTTTTACAGAATGGAAGCCCGATCTCTCGTCTCGAATTCAGTCTCGTTACAAGGAAAGAAGACGGTATTGTTGAAGTAGACATCAGATGCACAACCGTTTCATATCTTCGACACGGCCCCTTTTGCGTACGACTTTGCTTTGCAAGATGTGAGCATTTTCCTTAATACAACCATTGATTGATTCTCCTTAACGATTTCTCTATCTTGGTGTCGTGAAAATCGGAAACATCGACATAGAGAAGCCCCTCTTACTCGCGCCGATGGAGGACGTCACCGATCTCCCATTCCGGGTCATCTGCAAACGAATGGGTGCGGATATGGTCTATACGGAATTTGTGAATTCCGATGGACTCGTCCGTGGTTCCAAGAAGACGCGACAGAAGATGTCGTTTTGGGAGGAAGAACGACCTCTAGGAATCCAGATCTATGGGGGCGAAATTTCATCGATGGAGGGCGCGGCTCAACTTGCTGAAAGCTTCAATCCCGACCTTATCGACATCAATTGCGGGTGTTGGGTAAAGGATGTAGCAATGCGCGGTGCCGGTGCGGGCCTGCTGCGCGACCTTCCCAAAATGGAAAAGATTGCTTCGACGGTGGTGAGTGCGGTGCGCCTGCCGGTGACACTGAAAACCCGTCTCGGCTGGGATCCGAAATCCATCCGGATTGTGGATGTTGCCCGCATGTGCGAACAAGCCGGCATCCGGGCACTTACCGTTCACTGTCGCACGCGCGATCAGGGGCACAAAGGTTCCGTCGACTATACCTGGATTCCAAAGATCAAACAAGCTGTTTCGATCCCCGTGATCGTGAATGGCGATATCGTAACACCCCAAGATGTAAAAAAAGTGTTTGATGAGACCGGCGCCGATGGCGTAATGATAGGACGAGGCGCCGTTGTCAACCCCTGGATTTTCCGTCAGGCAAAGCATTTCCTTGCAACAGGCGAATTGTTACCCGAGCCAGGCATTGAAGAACGTGTCGCCTTGCTGCGCGAACACCTCCATCTGTCGGTTGATTTCAAGGGTGAACGAGCCGGCGTGATCGAGTTGCGTAAACACTATTCCGGATTTCTCCGTGGCCTTCCGCGTGTCTCAAAGATTCGGATGGAATTGATGCAGTTTACGGAAGCGCAGCCGATTCTGGACCATCTCACAAAATTCTTATCGCTCTACAGTCCCGGCAGCCCTGCTCCCTCGATGGACGAGGCTGAGCACGTCGCGGCGTAAGTGCGCGATCCAACAAATCCCCACTGGTTTCAACAATGAGGAACATGCGATGAAACGTGTGGTGGCATTTCTTTTTCTTCTTGCAACAATTCATTTGGGAAGCGATGGTCGAATGGGTGGATGGAGTTTCTCCCTCGTGGGGGGCGAGACATTGTCGGATGCAGCGCTGGTGAGGCTGCTGATTATGAAATCACGACGACACAGGGGACGACCGCGACCGCAACGAACCTTCATTTCCCAACATCAATGGCTCCTGTTACTTTCAGACTGATCTTCTCGTCCACATCAAGAAAGTCCTCCATTGTGTCGCAGGTTGCTTCTCACAACCCTATTCGGTACTATTTTTTCAAACACACCTCTCTCCATGGACAAACCTGGTATCATTCGAATTCTCGATGAGATGGGCACCCTGCTTGAGCTCCAGGGGGCGAATCCATTCAAATCGCGGGCTTTTCAAAATGCTGCCCGCGCAGTCGAGGGAATTACTGCTGATCTTGGCGAACTTATCTCGTCGGGTGAACTTCTGGAGGTGAGGGGTGTCGGAAAAAGCATTGCGGTTATCATCAAGGACCTTCATGCCACCGGCACTTCCGATGAATACCGAGAGCTGCGTAAGTCCTTCCCAGATGGAGTGGTGCAGATGCTCTCTATCCCGGGTCTTGGCCCGAAAAAAGTCAAAGCAATCTACGAGAAATTGAAGATCTCCAACCTGGAAGATCTTGAACAAGCGATCAAAGAGGATCGCATTGCAGAACTCGATGGATTCGGTTCAAAAACGCAGGATAATATTCTCAAGGGCCTGATGGCGCTTCGCACGCGGAGCGATAAAGTGCTCTACCCGAAGGCCAGAACCTCGGCGGACAGAATATTTGAGGGGCTGGGGAAAGAACGAGGAGTTATCCGGGCAGAGGTCGCCGGAAGTCTCCGCCGGCGGAAGGAAGTCGTTGGCGATATCGATATCGTTATCAGCGCGAAGAAAAAAGATTGTGCCCCACTGATGGAGGTCTTTGTCAATCATGCCGATGTCACGTCTATTGTTGCACATGGTGAAACAAAATCAAGCGTGATTCTTCAAGGCGGCATCAACTGTGATCTTCGCATAGTTGAGGATAAGGAATTCGCTTTTGCCCTCAATTACTTTACGGGAAGTAAAGAGCATAATGTGGAAATGCGGTCACGTGCGCGAAAGGTTGGATTGAGCCTGAACGAGTATGGCTTCTCTCATCTTCATGCTGAGGAAACACGGGGGAAGGCGAAGCAACTGGTTCAGTGCAAGACCGAGTCGGATCTCTACAAAGCGCTCGGCTTGTGTTACATTGATCCTGAACTGAGAGAGAATTTGGGGGAGATTGAAGCAGCAGAAAAGAATGCGCTCCCGAAACTGATCGAAGAAAAGGATATTCGCGGGACATTCCATTGTCACACAACCTACAGCGACGGGGCTAATTCCGTTCAGGAAATGGCATCGGCGGCGCAGAAGCTCGGGTGGGAGTACCTGGGCATTGCAGACCATAGCAAGGGGGCTGTCTATGCGGGTGGCCTTTCAGACGCCCGGGCAAAGGAACAGGTGAAGGAAATTGATGCGATCAACGAAAAATCAAAAGGCTTTCGCATTTTTAAGGGGACGGAATGCGATATTCTTCCGACTGGCGATCTTGATTGGTCGGAAAAAACCCTTGCTCTGTTCGAATACGTGGTGGTCTCGGTGCACAGCAATTTCAAAATGACGGAATCAGAAATGACAAAGCGGGTCGTTAAGGCCCTGAAACACAAACGTACAACGATGCTCGGGCATCCCACGGGGCGCCTCTTACTGTCTCGAGATGGATACCCGATCGATATGATTAAGGTAATCGATGCAGCCTCCGATTATGGAAAGATGATTGAAATTAACTCGCACCCGTCGCGGCTTGACCTGGATTGGCGGCTCTGTAAATATGCGCGTGAGAAGGGGGTGACGGTATCCATCAATCCCGACGCACACAGCGCCACGTCGCTGAGTGATGTATCCTTCGGAGTGGGAGCCGCCCGGAAAGGATGGCTTTCTGCAAAGAACGTCTTCAATACCCGTTCTTCCCGAGAGATTTCGGAAATGTTGCGCCGGTGATGGTGGAAATTGCACAACATCATCTCGAAGAATTGGACCGGGCAATCAATGCTCTTGAAAACCCGGGATTCATCGCGCGATTAACAAACTTTCTCGGCATGCCACTGGAAAAATTGATCAAAGGGCTTCCGGAGAAAGCCGGGGATCTTGTGACGAACGCTGCGCGCGGCGCGATCGAAAAAGCTCTCGGCCTTGCGCTCCGCACGCTCAAGGAAAAGAAAGGGGCGAGTTCTGCAAATCGATTGCACAAAGTTCTTGTCGGGACAAGCGGCTTTGCCGGTGGGATGTTCGGACTGCCGGCGCTGGCGGTAGAACTTCCGGTGTCCACCACAATCATGCTTCGGTCTATTGCAGATATCGCGCAAAGCGAAGGCGAAGAACTGACGGCCATTGAAACGAAGCTCGCATGCATCGAAGTATTCGCACTCGGCGGCCATGGTTCATCGGACGACGCAGTGGATACCGGGTACTATGCCGTTCGGGCAACGCTGGCGCGTGCTCTTTCGGAGGCGGCGCAATTCATCGCGCAGCGGGGATTGGCCCAGGAGGGCGCTCCGGTTATTGTCCGGCTTGTGGCGCTTGTCGCCTCACGCTTTAGCGCAACGGTATCTGAGAAGATTGTCGCGCAGGCCGTACCGGCGATTGGTGCTCTGGGCGGCGCTACGGTCAATGTGCTTTTCATGGAACACTTTCAACAGATGGCGCGCGGTCATTTCGTCATCCGCCGACTTGAACGCGTGTACGGTGTCGAACAAATAAAATCGGCATATGAGGAGCGTCGGAAATATTTTGAAGGATCAAGGAGTACATCATGAGCAGATTCAAACGTCACGTCTTCGTTTGCTTGAATGAACGTCCCGAGGGTCACCCGAAGGGTTGCTGCATGCGCAAAGGCTCGGAAGAAGTTCGCGCTACATTGAACGCGGAACTGAAAAAGAAAGGCCTGGCCGGGATTGTTCGTGGGAATAAGTCGGGGTGCCTGGATGCTTGTGAATATGGGATAAGCATGGTGATTTATCCGGAAGGAATCTGGTACGGCGGTGTAAAGAAAGAGGACATCCCGGAAATTGTTGACCGAACGATCATTCATGGGGAAGTAGTGCAACGCCTCTTGATCAAAGATTCCCGGTACAAACCATCGTCGCTTCAATTCGCGAAATTGAATATTCCACCGCCGGATCTTCTTAAGAAGTAGTTGACCGATAAGAAAAGTCTATGGGCAAGAAGAAATCTGTTCGCTTGAAGAGTCCGAAGAGAGAATCTCCCGATTCCCAAAAGCGGCGCGCAACGACGATCCTCGCCAAGCTGCGAAAGGAATTCCCGAGTGCGCATACGGCTCTCCATCATCAATCCCCCTTTCAACTGCTCATCGCGACCATTCTTTCTGCCCAATGCACAGATGAACGGGTGAATATGGTGACCCCCGGCCTCTTCCAAAAATATCCGACCCCTGCACATTTTGCGAACGTCATCCAGGAAGAACTGGAAGCCGAAATCCGATCGACCGGTTTTTTCCGGATGAAATCAAAGAGCATCATTGGATGCAGCCGGGCTTTGATTGAACATCATGGCGGTGTCGTCCCTTCCACCATGGACGAGTTGGTGCGGCTTCCCGGCGTTGGGAGGAAGACTGCGAACGTTGTCCTCGGGCAGGCATTTGGCATAAGTGCCGGCGTCGTCGTGGATACCCACGTTTACCGTCTCTCCCAGAGGCTCGGATTCTCAGAAGAAAAAACTGCGGAAAAAGTCGAAGAAGATCTGATGTCAATCTTCGGGAAAAAAGACTGGATTGATGTGGGAACGGTTCTGATATTGCATGGAAGGAAGACATGTAACGCGAGAAAGCCGCTTTGCAATGACTGCGTCCTTGCTGATGTGTGCCCCTCCGCGCATCGCTTCGGGTAGGCTAGTTCTTCATCGTGAGGTCACGATGAAGTCCGGCGATGCACGATGAACAAAAGTAAAGAACTTTATAGTCGCCAATTTCTCTTTCAACCAGACTGGACTTATTTATCTTTCGTCGGCAAATAGAGCATTGTTCCTTTTGCAGGTCCTCCGGAGACCTGCCGCGAACTATGACTGCGCGGAAACCAAAGAGTGCCACCGCAAGAACCAACAGAAGAAACAAAATGGCGAGGATCGTAACAGTCATGGTTCATGATACATACACTCACCCATTAATGTCAACATCGTCAGAGGGCTCATGAAAACCCGTGAAGAAGCCTTGTCCCTTCTCCATGAGTACACAAAGAGTGATAGCCTGCGCAAGCACGCGCTTGCGGTGGAAGCCGCAATGAGAGCGTACGCGAAGAAGTTTGGCGAAGACCCCGAAAAGTGGGGGATCGCCGGCCTGCTGCATGACTTCGACTATGAAATGCATCCGACAGTCCCCGATCATCCGATGAAGGGATCGGAGATTCTCAAAGACCAGGGTTATCCGGAAGATGTACGGCAGGCGATTCTTGGTCACGTTCCTCCGATAAACGTTCCACGGGAGTCTCCCATGGCGAAGTCACTATTCGCAAGCGATGAACTCGCCGGGTTTATCGTTGCCTGTGGCATGGTGCGGCCAAATGGTATTGCTGATCTGGGAGCCTCATCGGTAAAGAAGAAGATGAAGGACAAAGCCTTTGCCCGGGGTGTGAGCAGGGAGGATATTCATCAGGGGGTTGAAGAATTGGGAGTCCCGCTTGATGAGCACATTACATTTCTCATAGAAGCACTCAAACCTGTTTCCAGTGAACTAGGACTTCGACAATGAGCATTCAAAGAGTACTTGAACCTGAGGTAATGGACACAGAGCAGGACGCCCTGGAATATGACAGCATGGATTTCACCGAGGTGAACAACGGTTTTGCGGACAAGGCGGTCAGCCTTGCGCCTGCAACGGGCGTTGTCCTTGACCTCGGGACAGGCACAGCGCGCATTCCAATTTTGATGCTGCAAAAAGCAGGAGCAAAAGAGCTAGCCATCCACGCCGTGGATTTGTCCGGAGAGATGCTGAAAGTGGCGAGGAAGAACATTGACGCTGCGGGGCTCTCAAGCCGCGTGGCTGTTCATCGCCTGGATGCAAAAGAGCTTCCGTTCGATGACGCAGCGTATGATATGGTGATATCCAATAGCATTGTCCACCACATTCCTCAGCCACTTGGGTTTTTCAAAGAGGTGAACAGGGTCGTCAGGGAAGGCGGCGGGATTTTCATTATGGACTTGCTTCGTCCAGGGAGTTTGGATGAAGTAGAGAGATTCGTCCAAATGTATGCCGGAGATGACAACGAGTATCAGCAGAAACTGTTTCGTGATTCTCTCTGTGCTGCATTGACAATCGCGGAGGTCAAAGAACTGGTGGCCGCAGCTGGTGTTCGCGACGTGAAGGTTACACAGGCAAGTGACCGACACTGGTCAATCGAGCG
>QKGJ01000399.1 GCA_003251275.1 Ignavibacteria bacterium | reverse complement strand
ACATCGGAAGCCATCAAGCAGAGTGATGACTTATAGTAGAGAAGCAACTCTGAAAACGCAAACCGGCAAAAAAAAAAGCACCAATGCATGGGGCGCTTCTCAAGTCGGAGCGGGGGGATTTGAACCCCCGACCTCCTGAACCCCATTCAGGTGCGCTACCGGGCTGCGCTACGCTCCGTTATGACTATATGCCTGACTTCTTGATTCTCACTCTCGTTGAGAACCTGCTCAATTAAGATCCTGCAACAGGTCCTCAAGAAATCTCTTCACCTCCAATACATCTGTGCGAAGCTGCTCATCCTTGATCTTGCTTTTGGGTTTTGGAGCATCGATCAGTTCGAGTTGCTCTCCTGTATCCGGATCGGGAGTGTAATCTTCCAGCACCTGTTTTGCACCTTCAATCGTGTAGCGCTCATCCCGCAACAGGTACTTGATGTGGAGAATCAGTTTGATGTCCCGATTCGTGTAAATCCGGTTTCCGGCTCGATTTTTTGCCGGTTTGAGCAACTCAAACTCAGACTCCCAATAGCGAAGCACGTATTGCTCAAGGTCGGTAATACGGCTTACTTCACTGATCGAGTAGTAGAGCTTTTTTATGTTAAGAGACTTCATGAAGCCTCACAGGCTTGTTCGTGGTGAATAAAAATAACCAATCTCTCCCTGACATTCAAATAGGGACTCGAACTTACTTTTTCGTCTTATGCATCTTCACATCGATTTCGCGAAGTTTTTGCAGCTCGTCGTTCGCCTTTGCAAGTTCCGCTTCAAGCTCCCCCAGCCGCTTGGCGCGATTCCCAATCTCATTCCCCTGTCTCTTGATAATCGTTTGAAGACTATCCGAAACCCCCCTTTGTCGTGTGAGTGAATTTCGAAGGGTCGATGCTTCCTCTCTCAACTGAAGATACAATACGGTGATTTCCCTTTGTTCAGCCGACAACGGAAGCTCAAGATATCGGTTGAACCAAAAGATAGAGACGCTGTCATTGCGGGCCGGATTGCGCTTGTCACTGTAGAGAAAAGCCGCCTTCCGCACAGCCATCGGATAGTATTCCGAAGAGGGATACAACTGCGCCGCGAGCGTGTACTCCAATGAAGCCTCTGCCAAAAGATTTGCCTGCTCCAACGTGTCTGCGATCGTCATGTGCCGTTCGACCGGCGACCACGGTTCCGAGCCTGATTGATCCGATTCAAATGATCTACATCCAGAAAGGAGCAGAAGGGGTATCCATATTAATGATCTATGCATCAACTTCCTGTCCCTGCGAGATGCGTATTTGTTGGTGCCCCCTGTTGACGGAACGATCGGGGACACGCGGCAACTCCACGAAAAATGTTGACCCAACACCACTGGTGCTTTGCACGGAGACTACGCCTCCATGCCCTTCGGTTAATGCTTTCACCAGCGCCAACCCGACTCCGGTTCCTTTGACGCTTGTTTTCGTTGCACTTTTTGCCCTATAGAATTTTGTAAAGATCCGAGTGAGGTCTTCCGGCGCAATACCCACACCGGAGTCCTGAACGGCAATCCGCACGCCAATGTCGGAGGGAGAGACATTCACAATAACGCTTCCTCCCTTTTGCGTGTACTTGACCGCGTTGCTCAGCAGGTTGTTTACGATCTGTCCGATTTTTTCAGGGTCCGCTACGATGGTTGGCACTTCAGTGTAGGTGAGATCAACGGTAATCGCTTTGCGTGCTGCGATCAGTTGAGCCTCATCGATTGCCGGAGAAATAAGTTTGACCAGATCAACCTGTTCAAACGAGTACTCCATCATGCCCGCTTCAACCTTTGCAATATCAAGAAATTGATTGCTGAATTTCGTCAGTTTGTCGATGCTCTCCCGGATTGATGTGAGGAGACTTGCCTGTTCCGCGTTAATTGGTCCCAATCGCTGTTCGGAAAGGAGAAAATGCGCCGAGAGCATTGCCTGCAGTGGGGTTCGCAATTCGTGGGAGATGCGTTGCATCATTTCGGCCTTCCGCTCATTCACTGTTTTTAACTTCTCGCTCATATCATTGAACGCCTGGGTGAGCAGGGCAAACTCATCAGCTGTCGTCACGGGAATCTGGGTAAACGATCCACGGGCAACCTGTTCGGTTCCCCGCTTCAGAATACTGATGGGCTTTGTAAGTGTTTGGGTAATGATGAGTGCCAGAGTCACGGCTGCAAGCAGGGTACAAATTGTCAGGATGATGGCTACATTAAACGAACGACCGGTGGTCTGGCCGACGGCTTTCATCGAATTGTCGATGGAGATTTGTTTTGATCGAATCAACTCCTCAAGCCCGCGAGAAATTTCAACGAGTGGTCCTGCGGGAAACTTCTCCTCGGTGACCACCTTGTTCACCACGTTTTCCCGGTGTCGCTCGATGATTGACCGAAAGCGATTGTGGTTATCCCTAATGCTCCGTGCCAGTGCAATGTCGCTATCGACCTTCAGGTTTCCGAGCAGCTCTTTTTCGAGATCGTCAAACTGGCGTGCCCGATCAACAAGAATAGAATAGTACACGCTATCACCGGCAACAAAGTACTTTTGCCCGATGAGATCTTCATCGTATCGATAGGTGGACAGTTGTTTTGCCTGGTCGATAACCTGCACGTCCGAGGTAAGTGTTGACTTCGTCGTTTCCGTAACAGAGTTCAGTTCCCACAAGATATATCCATTGACAATCGTCATCAACAAGATCACCACGAGGAAGCCAAGCATCATTTTTTTGTAGATTGTCAATTTCATTGAACATCATCCTGTATCAATGCCATTGCCACCACATGACTCTGGGAATGGGAGAGGGAAACAAGGACCATCGAGCCGGAAAGACGTTCACGCAGGTTCCCGTACAACGTCACGCGCGGCGCACCGCTTGCCTCGTTCATTACTTCGACATCTTTCCAGAGAAAGTCGCCTGTCCAGCCGGTTGCAAGTGCTTTGCTCACCGCTTCCTTTGCCGCAAATCGAGCCGCAAAGTGCTGAAACTTGTTTGACTTTCCGGAACAGTACTCAATTTCGTTTTGTGTGAAGACTTTCTGCAAGAAACGATCACCGGACTCTTCGATACTCCTTCGTATTCGGTCGATCTCTATTATGTCAACACCAATACCTCGAACCATTCAGCATCTATCCTGCTTTTGCCGAGGAGTTTTCCTTTTCAATCACGCCAAGGATTTCGGAAATGTCATTGATATCATAATCGGCGTTCGATTCAACGGTGCCGAATGTATCGCCATAACGGGCGAAGACTGTCGTAATGCCTATTTGGCCGGCTCCCAGCACATCCCTTTCCGGCCAGTCACCAACCATCAGAGCCTCATCGGGCTGGACGCGCAACATCTCCAGGGCCTTGCGAAAAGGGGCTGGACTCGGCTTACGCTCACCCGTATCATCAAACGTGACGATGCAATCGAATAGATGTGCAAAATTCAGATAGCTGAGCCGCAGCCACGCCTCGCGTCCCGGCGCATCGGACACCACAGCAAGCTTGAGCCCCCTCTTCAGCAATTCCACCAGAGTCAACGTCACGTGCGGATACGGTACCAGCGATGCCTCCCTCGCCCTCCGATAGGAAATGACACCAGCCGAAAGAATCTTGTAGTCAACTTTTTTGAACACATCGTACAGCAGTTGATCGAACACATTCTGGAACTCGATTCCGCGTTCCTTATAAATCTCGTCGATGCGTTGTTGTGCTTCGTCCGGCGATAGCTGCAGCCCTGCATCAATCATTGCATGGATCGCTGCCATCACGGCGTTCCGTTTCATGCCCATGAAGTCTACAAGCGTATTGTCGAGATCAAAGATGATCGCTTTGATCATGCCTGCCGCGCCTCTCTCCGCACTTTTACCACTTCATCCTCAATGAATTCGCGCAATGCAGGTTTGATAAACATATTGTCGAGTCCCATGTCGTTCAGTCCCAATGCAAGAACTGCTGCCTTCTTTTGCGGATGAACGCGTTTATTCACAATGAGCATCTTGCTATCCCGGAGGATGCAATACCCCCCTTCGAAATCTCCCTTTTCGTAGCGAATGGAAATACCGAGTTGCTGTGCTACTTCTTCAAGTTCGAGAATGAGTTGGTCAACCTTCATGTGATTTTGCCGCTGAGAGTTTCATTGGCTGAAAAACTGCAAGTCCGATGATAGTGTAATAGCAAAGGGTCGCAATAAACGGAGCGCCCGCAAGCGCCCCCATTCGGGCGATGAATAGCTCCCGGAACACACTATTTCCTTCGGTTGTGAAGAACTCATAGTAAATCATTTTGCCATCAAGGAATATCAAGAAAGCTTCCACAGGAACGAATACGTAGAACAAAATTGCGCTCAACATCAACCAACCGTGTTCCTTGAAACGCAAAGGTGTTGCCCAGAGGAAAATCGTTCCGCTGATCAACGCGGTTCCATACGAAAGAATCACCGTCAACGAAGAAAATGACAGAAGCCGGAAAAGTTCTCGTTCGGACTCAGGAGCGAGATACGTATTGAACTCCAGCGTTCCACCCTGGAGAAGCTGATTGGCTATGAGCAACCGTGCGTGCGCCCCCCCGAGCCAAAAGGTCGAAGAGAGAACGAGAATGAAAAGAGCAATGCGCCAAGCGGGGGAAGAATCGACGGAATTCATGGATCAGCATGATTACTTTTGCTAACAATGTAGGCTTTTTTTGTAGGGTTATCAAGAAAGAGGAGGGCCACCACGATTCCCGGTATCAATCAGCCAGTTCTTATACCAGGAGAGATCATACATAAGTGCCAGCAGCCGGTTCAGGGATTGCGGCGTCATCGCAAGGTACTCGCTTTCAAACCGATGCCTGACATCGGGAGAGGCGACAGAGATAAGTTTGTGAAGATGGCCGACAACCTTTTGGAGGTTTTCCCCGAACTCTTCGGCGAGTCGACCATACCCCTCTCCGTCCTTACCGATGCGGGTCATAATGCCGTAAGTGCGATGTAGAAATTTTGCAAGGAAGCTCAGGTCGGCAAGGTCCGATTCCGCATTCTGTTGCAGGGCTGTCTCAAGGACAACGGCCAGATCGTCCGGACAGGTGAGGGCGTTGTTGGAAAAGGTGGTGAGGGTATCGAGGAGGTCTTTTGTTGGTTGACTAATCGTCACCATGCCGTCCCGTCGCGGACAATAGTGACTATATACAAGGCGATAAAGAGGAGTACCGCAACCACGATAGCAATCTTGTGTTCTTTATTCATACTTCGCTCAATTCATTCTTTAGTTGATCAATCACCGCCACTGGCATCGGATCTTCGCCATGGAGAATCGCGGTATAGTAGCTCACCCAATCGCCCAAGTAGACAAGGGAGAACATCCGGGCAAGTAGTGAAGTGCCCTCGCTCCATATCTCGGTAATGCGGGACGTGTGGTTAGACAGAATCACTTTGGTGATATCCATACGCATCTTTACCCTTTGGTGATCATCCTTGTCTCGCAAGATGAAAACCTGCATTTCCCTCATCTGTTCCTTTAATACCTTCCAACCCACGAGCTCGTTATGATTCATTTCGGGAAGAACGTGTCCCCAGAGAAGTGACTTCCCGTTTTCTGCCACCTGACCTCGCCAGCGAGTGTTCACCGCATCAAACCGCTCGGTGGAGGAATATATGACGCCGACTCTCGCCCGAACCTGATGCGCCAACTGAAGCGCCCTGTTCTCCGCTGAATTGAAGTCAGCATATTCGACGGATTTCTTCCGCAACAAAGTGAGGGTCTCCTGTATTTGACTCCTCTTGCTCTTGATAAAACCCAATTTCGCCATCGCAAGAAGAAGAGGGAAAAATGAATACCCCAATGCCGCTCTCGGTGGGAGTCCTCCCGGTATCGTTATCAGCGGTTGCCGAAGTCTCTTCGCCAGTTTTGCCGTTGTGCCGTTTGAGGAGATGCAGACGACCTTCGCCTTTCGCTTTACCGCCAGTCGGTGTGCAGCTATTGTTTCCTCTGTGTTCCCGGAATAGCTTGACACAAAAACAAGAGTTCGCCGTCCTACGAATGCAGGCACCGTGTAGTGCCGGTTAACCGTGAAGGGAACCTTGAGTTCATCCGCAAGAAAACTCTTAAGCAGATCTCCAGCAATTGCAGAACCTCCGAGCCCGCATAGCACAATATTGTCGATCCCTTTTTGTAATCGCGGCATGCTTGCTGCAAGACCGATTTCGATCGCCTCCTCCACCTGCCGCGGAAAATCTCTAATGAGTGCGTACATGCCCGATGGGTCAACTCTTTGAATGTCTTCTGTGTTCATGCGTATCCTGTCCTTCGTGCGATCAATCAAACCTCCAGTGGTATTTCAGGAAGAATCTTAGCCGTTGTTGTGTACAGGTAATCCTTGATTTCCTGTTCTGTGGATAAGGTAAGCACGGATTCTGCAATTTCCCTTGCTTGTTTGTGAGAAACTGATCGAATGATCTTTTTTATCTCGGGAAGTACTGTGGGAACAACACTCAGCTCGTCAATGCCAAGCCCGAGTAGCAAAATCGTCGCCAGTGGATCCCCGGCCATCTCTCCACACATTCCAACCCACGTATCGTTACTATGTCCCGCATCGATGACCATCTTAATAGTCCGGAGAACGGCAGGATGAAATTGCTGATAGAGTGGTGCCACAGCACTGTTGTCCCTATCCACTGCCAGCAGATACTGAATGAGGTCGTTCGTTCCGATGCTGAGAAAGTCGACCTCGTGCGCGATGTCGGCGGCGAGCATCGCAGCGGAGGGAACTTCAATCATTACGCCAATCTTCAGATTTGCATCGAATGCGCAATGGCGCGATCGAAGTTCCTCTTTTGCCCGATGGACAAAATCCTTTGCCAGCCGCACCTCCTGCACGGTTGAGACCATCGGGAACATGATGCGCACGTTCTTCCTCGTGCTCGCCCGCAGGAGCGCCCGTAGTTGCGTCAGGAACATCTCCGGCCGGTCAAGACAAACACGGATCCCTCGCCATCCGAGAAATGGGTTTTCTTCATGATAGAATTCGGGAGCGAGCTTGTCTCCGCCGATATCGAATGTCCGAAAAATCACCGAATGCGGAAACACTTTCTCCGCGGCCTGTTCGTATTCCTTGAATTGTTCTTCCTCGGAAGGGTACTGTCCCTGTCCAAGCACCTGGGATTCCGTTCGATACAACCCAACACCCGCCGATCCCTGAAGGAGCGAGAACTCAACTCCTTCCAGAAATTCTACATTGGAGGAAAGTTCGACGGTCCTGTTATCCTTTGTCACAGCGGGGAGCTTTGCTATCGTTGCCAATTGTTCCTCGAACTCGGTAAATCGCTTTGCCTTACTCTGCAGTGAGGTGATTGTTTCCTCGGACGGATGGATCGTGATCGTTCCAGCATATCCATCCAGGGCGACGAAATCGCCTGATTGGATGATCGCCGTTGCCTTGCGCAAGCCTACTGCCGCGGGAATCTTGAGAGATCGCGACAGGAGGGCGGCATGCGACGTAATACCGCCAAGGTCCGTTGCGTAGCCAAGAATCTTGTTTCTGCTGAAGATAACGGCATCGGCTGGTGCGAGCGTTTCGGTGATGACAATCGCCTCACCTTCAAGGCGTGAGAATAGTCGTTGGTCTTGAATGTTGCGGATGATCCTGTTCATCACATCTTCAACGTCGTGCGCTCGCTCGTGCATATACTCATCCCGGGCCGCAAGCATTAATCGCTTGTATTTGCTGATCTCGTCGAACACAACAGACTCTGCATTCTTTCTCTCTGCTTTGATCCGCTTCTCGATGGTCGACATCAGAATGGAATCATTGAGAATCATGATTTGCGCTTCAAATATCTTTGCATTCTGGGTACCAAGTTTCTGTTCGGCGAAGGAATGAATTTTCTGGAGTTCTTTTTCCGAGCGGACGTTGGCTGCCCGCAACCGCTCGATTTCTCCCTCTATTTCTTCCTGAGAAATTGATTTTTCTTCCACCGTGGGGATCTGTTTGCTGTACACGTACGCCGGGCCGACAGCAATGCCAGGCGCTGCGCCAATGCCTTTTATCGTAATCTCGTCTTTCGTGTTGTCCGGCGTATGCACTTTATTCCTCATCAAACCCTCTGTCAAAAAGATCCACCACTGCTGTTGCTGCTGCTTCCTCATCCGGGCCGTCGAATCGGAGCAATAGTGTTGAGCCCTGCTCCGCTGCCAATGTCATAACACCAATGATGCTCTTCCCATTAATCTCGAATCCATCTTTGCTGATGGTGAACTCACTTTCAAATCGTGCGGCAGTTTTCACAATAGAGGCGGCCGGTCTTGTATGAAGGCCCGCCTTGTTCCTGATCCTTACCTCTCGTTCGATCACTCAATTCCTGCAACGATTGTGGTCTCTCTGATCATATGTGCCTGCTGGCAAGGACACGCGCCATGTGGTGGAGCATGTCCCGTGACCGGGAGGGGGGAATCTGCTGCAGTTTCGCAAGAGCTTTCGCCGTGTTCCGTTCAATCATTGCGCGAGTCCTTTCTATTGATTCATACTCACGATAGAGAGATTGAACTCGCCGGACAAGAGCGCGGCCATGCACCGGTCGGTGTTGCGCACTGAACGCTCTTGTGAGAAACCTTCGATCGCTGGTTGACGCCCGCTCCATGGTTGTAATATAGAGGAATGTTCTCTTTCCTTCCATGATATCTCCTCCAATTGCCTTCCCCAGTCTCTTTTCGTCGGCAACAACGTCCAGAAGGTCGTCCTGAAGTTGAAACGCCCTTCCGAGATATTTCCCGTATTCGCGCAACGCCCGAACCTGTTTGCCCGTCCCGCCTCCCACCACCCCGCCGAGCTCTGAAGATAGAACTATGAGAGCGCCGGTCTTCTTGTCGATCATTTCCATGTACTCTTTCACGGTCGCATTTCCACCGGACCCCAGTGTGAGATCGAGAGCCTGACCTTCGCAGACGCTGATGAGCCTTTTCGTAAAGAGTCTGGATATGTATTGTGCGTTCTTTCGGGGAGCGCGCAGAAGAACGTCATACGCAAATCCCAGCATAACGTCGCCGACAAGAATAGCATGGTTGATGTCCCATCGCACATGGACGGTTGGTCTTCCCCGCCGGGTCTTTGCATGATCCATGACATCGTCATGAATCAACGTGAAGTTATGCATCAATTCAACAGCCACTCCCGCGTCGAGAGCATCTTTTGGGCGACCACCGACTGTTTCTGCTGCAAGAAGGAGCAGGATAGACCGGATCCGCTTTCCTCCTGCCGTGAGGACATAGCGGCCGGCTGTGTGGAGTTCCCTTGGATTCTTTCTGCGAAAGAGGGAAGCTATTCGTTTGTTCAATAGAGACCGGAGTGAGGCTGTATGTCGGCGAAACTCCCTTTCATTCATCGAACGTTAATACTCCACAAGGCGGGCATTCTGCAGGGCGTCAATATTCCGGCTTCCCGTCAGAAACATCGCGCCCCGAATCGTCTCTTCCCATTCATGAATAAACTCGCGCAGCCCGGTCTTTTTCTTCTGGACGAGAGTGGTAAGGAATGGACGGGCAGACGCCACGAGGTCAGCACCAAGCGCAAGGGATTTTGCAGCCTCCATTCCATTCGTAATTCCACCAGAGCCAATAATCGTCAATGTCGGGTTAGTCTCCTTGAGTTTCGCAATTTGTTGAATTGATTCAGCTGTCGGAATTCCCCAGTCCCAAAAAAGAGATAGTTCTTTTTCCTTACGACGGAGCGATTCAACGCCTGCCCAGCTTGTTCCGCCGGCCCCTGCCACATCGATAATTCTCACACCGACATCGAGCAATCTTTTTGCAACACCACCAGAAATCCCCGCGCCGATTTCCTTCACTATGATGGGGATGCCGAGGTTGTTCACCAGTTGTTGGATTCCTTCCAAAACACCACGAAAATTCGGACTCCCCTCAGGCTGCAAAAACTCCTGCAGTGGGTTCAAGTGGACAGCAAAGGCGTCAGCACGAATCATCTCTGCAAGTCGCTTCAGGGGTGCGACATCACGAATGTTTGCAACTTCCGCCGCTCCAATGTTACCGATGATTGGAATATTCGGCGCAACTTCTCTTACCACCTTAAATGTCTGATGAAAGGCGCTGTTTTCAAGAGCCTGTCTTTGACTCCCAACACCCATGGCAATCGTTTCTTCTTCACATATCTCCGCCAAATCCCTGTTGATTTTGAGGGCGTCCTGATAACCTCCAGTCATACAAGAGATCATAATCGGGAGACGCAAGTGGCGTCCGAGAAACTTAATCGTCGTGTCCACCTCGTCAAGATCCAACTCCGGAAGAGCATTGTGGAGAAACTCAAACCGATCCAGACCGGTCCGCTTGAGCCTGAAACGAACGTCCTCCGAGAGAGTCAATTCAACATGCTGCCGTTTGCGTGATGTGGTGGCGTGCGAGGAATCGCGGCGGGTGATTTTCCGCGATGAGGAATTCTTGGGCATGGAGGGCGATTTTTGCAATGATAATATGGATTTCATGAGAGAGAATCAATTCATCGGCGCGGCACGCTCATCCATCCTCTTGGATGTGACTTGCATCTCTTCTCAATCTCTATCACATACGCTTTCTTGCTTCTCTAGGGTTTCTTGTGTAACTTAACACGCATTTTTTGCAAATCTCCAGATCAACCGACGTTTTTTTCTGCAGCGTACAATACCACATGCGTGCAATTATTCCCGTCGCTGGAGTTGGAAGCAGGCTCCGACCGCACACCTTTGAACTTCCAAAAGTATTATTGAATGTTGCCGGGAAGCCGATTCTCGGTCACATCCTTGACAAGATTATGGTGGATGGTGTTTCATCCGCCACTATCATTGTCGGGCATATGGGAGAGAAGATCAAAGAGTATGTCTCGGGAGCATATCCGGACTTCAGCGTCGACTACATAGAGCAACAGGAAATGCTCGGTCTCGGCCACGCAATTTACATTGCGAGGAATACCATGGGAGAAGACCCTGTTCTCATTATCCTGGGAGACACCATTTTTGACGTTGACCTTTCCCCGGTGTTGAGGGGAGGAGTTTCCTCCCTTGGAGTAAAAGCCGTTGACGATCCGAGAAGATTTGGCGTTGCGGAAGTATCGGGTGGATTCATCTCCCGACTTATTGAGAAACCGGAGCATCCAACAAGCAGACTTGCGGTGGTTGGATTGTATTTCCTCGCCAATACTCCATTACTGGTTTCATGTCTGAACGATCTTGTCGATAAGAACATTCGAACAAAGAACGAATACCAGTTGACCGACGCACTGCAGATGATGATTGAGCGGGGAGAAAAAATGAAGACTTTTAATGTTGAGGGATGGTTCGATTGCGGGAAACCCGAAACGTTGCTCTCGACCAATCGTGCCTTGCTGGAGAAGAAGTCGACATCGCGACCCATCGAAGGTGTCATCATCAATGAACCGGTTTTTATTTCCTCTAATGCAATCCTTTCAAATTGCATTATCGGGCCGTTTACAACAGTTGGCGATAACGCAAAAATCTCAGAATCCATTGTCAGGAATTCAATCATTGGTCAGGATGCCAAGGTGCAGAAGTCTCTCCTTGATGAATCCATCATAGGTCCATCGTCAAGTGTCCACGGGTCTTATAAACGCGTTAATGTTGGTGGGTCATCTGAAATAAATTTCTACTAGAATCACCGGTCTCCCCAAGATCATTCAGAAGAAAGGGTTGTTCCATGTCGTACCTATTTACATCGGAGTCCGTATCCGAGGGTCATCCGGATAAAGTCTGCGACCAAATTTCCGATGCAGTTCTCGATGCTATTCTTGCCCAGGACAAGAATGCACGCGTTGCGTGCGAGAGTTTTGTTACTACGGGACTTGCTTTTGTCGGAGGCGAGATTACTACGTCCGCATATATCGAAGTACAGGATATCGTTCGCCAGGTAATCCGCGATATTGGCTATACGAAAGCAGATTACCGCTTTGACGCCGACTCGTGTTCGGTTATCTCGAGTATTCACTCACAATCTCCTGATATTGCTCAGGGAGTCGATACTGGCGGAGCGGGGGACCAGGGAATGATGTTTGGGTACGCTTCAAATGAAACTCCGGAATGTATGCCGATGCCCATCGTGTTCGCCCACAAGCTCGTGAAGCGTCTTGCTGATATTCGAAAGAACCAGCCGAAGCTGATGCCCTACCTTCGGCCTGACTCAAAGTCGCAGGTGACCGTGGAATATAGTGGTCGAAAACCGGTGCGCGTTCACACGGTCGTCATTTCCACGCAGCACGACCCGGGGGTCACACAGAAGAAAATCAAAAACGATGTCATTGAACATGTCATTGAAAAAGTGATACCGGAACAACTGCGCGATAAGAAGATGATCGTGCACGTTAACCCTACCGGCAAATTCGAAATCGGCGGGCCACACGGCGATACCGGCCTCACAGGCCGAAAAATCATCGTCGATACCTACGGTGGAAGAGCCCCCCATGGTGGGGGAGCGTTCTCCGGAAAGGATCCATCGAAGGTCGATCGCAGTGCGGCATATGCAACTCGCCACATTGCAAAAAATGTCGTTGCAGCGGGTTTGGCTGATGAATGCCTGCTCCAGGTCGCGTATGCCATCGGTGTCGCGGAACCAGTCTCCGTTCACGTCAACACGTATGGAACCGGTAGAATCCCCGACGCTGAGCTGGACAAGATAATCATCAAAGAAATTGATATGACGCCACACGGCATTCGAAAGCGTCTCGACCTTCTGAAACCTATCTATCGCAACACTGCTTCGTATGGTCACTTTGGCCGTGAAGAAAAGGGTTTCACCTGGGAGAAGCTCGACCTGGTGAAGGCTCTTCAAAAAGCCGTCAAGGGTTAATCAACCCTCACCGTAACAGGTTTTTCAGATAATCAACTTTTTTCGAAGGAGAACAATGGATTCAAAGCCAGGAAAGTACAAAGTAGCAGACATGAAGCTCGCTGAAGAGGGGCGCCGCAGAATCGAGTGGTCGGAATCGCGGATGCCCGTGATGATGTCCCTCCGCGAGGAATATAAGAAGAGCAAACCCCTCAAAGGATATCGTATCGCCGGGTGCCTCCATGTTACCAAAGAGACGGCCGTCTTGATCGAAACTCTCGTCGCAGCTGGCGCAGAAGTCAGTTGGAGTGGATGCAATCCGCTTTCCACCAACGATTCAGTCGCCGCAGCTCTTGCCGCAAACGGAATTTCGATTTTCGCCTGGCATGGGATGAACGTCAAGGAGTTCTACTGGTGCATCGAGGAAACGCTGAAATTCAATCCAAACTTGACTCTGGACGATGGCGCTGATCTTATTTTCACCATACACAAGAGCCATCCCGAAATGGCAAACAAGTTTGTTATCGGTGGAACGGAAGAAACCACCACCGGTGTGCATCGCCTAAGAGCGATGGCCGCTGATGGTGCCTTGAACTATCCGGTTATCGCCGTCAATGATGCTGAAACAAAATGGGACTTTGATAATGTGTTCGGCACCGGTCAGTCCACACTCGATGGCGTTCTGCGGGCAACGAGTGTGTTGTTCGCTGGAAAAAATGTTGTGGTCGCCGGATATGGCCACTGCGGTCGTGGCGTTGCAAGTCGGGCGAAAGGCCTTGGCGCAAACGTGATCGTTACAGAAGTGAAAGCGACAGCTGCCCTCAAGGCAACTTTGGAAGGGATGCGCGTCATGAAAATGAGTGATGCTGCAAAAGTCGGGGATATCTTCATTACTGCAACAGGTGTAAAGGACATTATCACTGAACCTCACTTCAAGAGTATGAAGGATGGCGCAATCATCTGCAACACCGGTCACTACGATTGCGAAATCAATCTTGAAGACTTGGAAAAGGTCGCGAAGGGACACCGCCAAATACGTGAGAATAATGAGGAATATACCCTCAAGAACGGAAACCGCCTCTATGTCTTGGCCCAGGGTCGTTTGGTGAACCTGGCGGCGGCAGAGGGTCATCCATCAGAGGTGATGGACATGTCTTTCGCAAATCAATTTATGTCTCAGGTCCGCCTTGCCGAACTTCACCGGAAGGGAAAGCGGCTGGAAAATACCGTTCACGATATCCCCGTGGAACAGGATCAGGATATCGCCATGCTGAAACTTCGGACCATGGGATTCACGATCGATAAACTGACTCCGGAACAAAGGAAGTATATGTCTGACTACAGCGCCGGCACATAGTCGACTGCCCTGTAAAGATAAAAAGCCCCGCGCTGTGCACAGCGCGGGGCTTTTTTGTTTCCTCTGAAGTTCTACTCGTTGTCTTTTCCCTCTTCCAACACACGGCGAATCGCTGATACCAAGTGGTCGAGATTGTAGGGTTTTGTGATATAATCATCGGCGCCCATGGAGAGGCTCTCGATCGCGGTCGCAAGGCCAACAACGCCCGTCAACATAATCACCCGACATTTGAGTGAACGCTCCTTTACAAACCGGAGAAGATCCAAACCGCTTTTTCCCGGCATTTTGATGTCAAGGAGGACAAGATCAAACTTGTGATTCTGAAGTCTCTCCATCGCTACGAGTCCGTCTTCCGCCTCTTGAACATCATACCCCTCGTCAATGAGCTGCCCCAGGACGATCTCTCGCAACTCGGCGTCGTCATCAACAAAGAGAATTTTTTTCTTCGATCCTGCCATGACACCTCAAAAAATACTGCTCTATATAGATATTCTTCATCATAAAATCAACATCGAGATGCGTATGGGAGTGTGACACTGCCTTGCATTAGAATTGAATATCCTCTATTATTTGGTGTCACGTTCTTTCCAGAAACACATTGGCAACAATCCGAGGAGATTATCATGGCGGTCCGCACTTCTACACTTGACGGCGGGATTGGACTTATCGAGGTGAGGGGTGACCTAATTGGGGGAACGGAAACGGACAAGCTCCGGCAGGCAATCACTGGCTTTATCGAACGCGACTACAAAAAGCTGGTTATCGATCTAAGCAAGGTGACGTATATTAACAGCACGGGTATCGGAGTTCTTGTTGCAGGATATACATCGTTCAGTCGGAAGGATGGACAGATTCGACTCTGCGGTCTGAACAACAACGTGACCAACGTCTTTGTTATTACGAAACTTACTCTGGTCTTCGAAGTATGCGATACGCGCGATGAGGCCGTCAAGGCTCTTTCGTAGGGGCTAATTCCTCACACCCTCTACTTTTTCAGCAGGTGCGCCAGATTGGTCAAGGTAGCTTTTGCATCGCCAAAGACCATCATGGTTTTCTTGTCATAGAAAAGCTCGTTATCCTCTCCAGCAAAACCCGGATTGAGACTCCTCTTACACACCATCACTGTTCTTGCTTTGTCGGCATTGAGAATTGGCATCCCGTAAAGAGGGCTGCTTTTCTTGTATCGCGCCGCGGGGTTGACGACATCATTCGCACCGATGATCAGCGAAATATCGGTATTCTGGAAATCGTCATTGATCTGATCCATCTCCAGTAGTAGGTCATACGGTACATTTGCCTCTGCGAGGAGCACGTTCATATGACCGGGCATTCGACCGGCAACCGGGTGGATGGCATAACGAACGGAAATTCCCCGCTCCATCAGGAGCTTTGTCACTTCGTGAAGAATATGCTGCGCTTGAGCAACCGCAAGCCCGTACCCGGGAATGATGATAACTGACTGAGCGTTCTCCAGCATGTACGCCGTATCTTCAGGTGTGTATCGGATAACCGTCCGCTGCTCCGCTGTTTCCTCCGATGCTTCATAATCTGCGCCAACGCCGGCGAACAGAACATTCGCCAGAGAACGATTCATCGCCGTACACATTATCTGCGTCAGAATAATTCCGGAGGTGCCGACGAGAGTCCCTGCAATGATCAGCACATTATTCGAGAGGATAAACCCGGTCATCGCTGCCGCGAGACCGGAATAGGAATTCAGAAGAGAAATAACCACGGGCATATCCGCTCCGCCAATGGGAATGACGCTGGTGACGCCGAGAATCGCAGACAATCCGATAATGATCAAGAGTAAATACCATTGCGATGGATCGACGACGAAGAGCCCTCCGAGGATGAGCGATGCAACAAGAATCAACAGGTTCAACTGCTTCTGGAACGAAAAAAGGACTGGAGCGCTTTTCATGATTCCTTGCAGTTTCGCAAACGCAACACCGCTTCCGGTGAACGTCACTGTACCGATGAGAAGACCAAAGACGAGAGTGATAAGCACGTCCAGGTTGATGGGGCCGGCTTGCCACACTGTAAGGTCTGCGCTTCCAGAAAGTCGAATGTACTCTGCAAAGGCGACAAGCGTTGATGCGCCACCGCCGAACCCGTTCAGCAGACCAACCATCTGGGGCATGGAGGTCATTTCCACCCGCACTGCCATCAACAACCCGATGCCGCCACCTATAATCAAACCCACAATTATATAGGTGAAATCGACAATTTGCCTGTCCGTGAGCGTAGCGATAACCGCGATGAGCATTCCAAGCGCACCATAGATGTTTCCCCGGCGCGCTGTGGTGGGCGAGCTCAGGAGCTTCAATCCGAGAATAAAACAAACGGACGCGACAAGATATGCTATACTAAGTGCAATATTCATAGTTCATTTTTCAAGGAAGTGTTCACTAAAAATTTTGGAATAGTTACTTCGCTGGCTTGCCGCCATCCTTTTTGAACATGCCAAGCATACGGTCGGTTACTTTGAAACCGCCGACAACATTGATAGTTGCAAAGATGACTCCGATCATCCCGAGGAAGACGCTGACACCTGCATGACCTTCTCCTGCCGCGATCAACGATCCGACAAGCGTGATGCCCGAGATTGCATTCGACCCAGACATAAGGGGTGTGTGAAGAAGTGGCGGAACCTTGGAGATTATCTCCACCCCGACAAACGTGGCAAGCACAAACACATAAATGGAAATCATCAACGTCTCTGTCATTTCTTTGCTCCTTTTTTCTGAAGAGAGTTCTTCACTTGCTCATTCACAATCGCCCCATCCCTGGTAATGCAAGCACCCTTCACAACTTCATCATTAAAATCCGGAGTCGCATCCGGTTTGGGGTAGAGAAGCTTGAGCAGGTTATACACGTTGCGCGAGTACATCTGACTTGCATCCACGGGAATGGACGCCGGCAGATTGACTGCACCAACGATGGATACGCCGTCCTTGACGACGGTCGTTCCTGCCTTCGTCCATTCACAATTGCCCCCTTGCTCTGCCGCCAGATCAACAATGACGGATCCGGGAGGCATTTGCTTCACCATCGCTTTCGTGATAAGCAGCGGTGCGCGTTTCCCGAATACCTGTGCAGTCGTGATCACCACGTTTACTTTTGGAAGACGCGCTGCAATGGCCTCATGCTCTTTCTTGATAAACTCCGGTGAAAGCTCTTTGGCATAACCGCCTTTTGTTTCCGCATCTTCAGGCATCTCCATTTCAACAAAAGAGGCGCCGAGACTTTTCACCTGCTCCATAACCGCCGGCCTGGGATCAAACGCTTCAACCTTCGCTCCAAGGCGTTTGGCCGTCGCAATTGCCTGCAATCCCGCAACGCCTGCTCCCAGAACGAGAACAGTTGCGGGAGGAACAGTTCCGGCGGCAGTCATCAGGAGAGGAAACATCTTGCCTAGCTTCTCCGTGGCAAGAAGAACCGCCTTGTAGCCGGCAACGGTCGCCATGGAACTGAGCGCGTCCATACTCTGCGCCCTGGTGATACGCGGAATATACTCCATCGAAAACCCGGTAACCTTTCTTTTCAGAAAGGAGGATATCACCGTGGCGCTGGAAAGAGGTTGCAGGAAGCCGATATACGTTGCTCCACTCATAAACAGATCCGACTCCAGCTTGCGGGAGGACTTTGCGGGAGATTGTACTTTCAAAATGATATTCGCCTTGCGATAAACTTCTGCCGCGGTGTTGGCAACCTTTGCTCCTGCCTTCACGTACGATTCGTCGGGAAACGAGGCACGTGTTCCTGCACCTCGTTCAACTATCACATCATGTTTATCGCGGACAATATTCTGAACAAGGGAGGGCACCATGGAAACACGCGTTTCGCCGGCGACAACCTCTCTCGGAATACCGATAATCATTCACATTCCTTTCAAGAAATGAAATCAATGGAAGGGGATAAATGCGCGGAGCCCTCGCGAGCCACCATCGTCACCGCAAAAAATACGGCCACCGTGGTGAGAGCGGCATCATGGTACAAAAATCCGTCATCAGCATCAACCCTTCATCCACGCATCTCTTGTGCCATACTGAAGCCCCTTTTTTCGCATACATCCACATGATATTCGGAACCCTTCCGCTTCCTCTTCTTGCGAATAAGAATCGCTTCGCAACTACGCGACTTGACTGCTCTCTCGCTTGCATGTGCCAGAGTTTGATTTTCCCTCACCGTTTGAGTACTTTGGGGAGCCTCATGACGCAATCCGGAGAGTGCATGCCAACGGCGGTAATCTTTGATTTCGGTAACGTCATTTGTCACTTCGACAACGCCCTGTTTCTACGGCGGCTCACTTCGTACACTGACAAAACCTTTGACGAACTTGAATCACTCATTTATCATTCATCCGATCTCGTCCGTCAATATGAAATTGGTCTGGTGTCTTCCGATGCATTTGTCGATAGTGTGACCAGAACCTGTTCGCTGTCAATCTCCAGGAGCGAATTCGTCGAGGCGTTCACTGAGATTTTTTCTGAAAATCAGCAGGTCATCGATTTAATCCGCATGTTAAAACCAAAATACAAGCTTGGCCTTCTCTCCAACACCAATGAACTGGACTATCAGCGAGCAATCATGACATGCCCGGTCTTCGACATGTTCGACTCCGTCACGACTTCCTTTCACGTTGGTGCGCTCAAGCCCTCCAAGGAAATCTACGAGGACGCCTTACGAAAACTCCAGGTGTCTGCCGAGGAGTGCATTTATGTAGACGACATCGGCTCGTACGTAGAGGGCGCGAAGGCAATTGGCTTGAACGGAATCCATTACTCTTCATATCAACGGCTCGTCTCGTCACTTGAGGATCTCGGCATCCATGTTCAACAGCTAAAGACCCACGAACCATGACCGCGCACCAAGCCTGGAGGACATTGTCGCGAACCACCATTCTGTATCATAGCAAGTACCTCACGGTTGAAGATCACGTCGTTCAACTCCCCGACGGCACAAGAATTAGCAATTGGCCATGGCTTGCAATGCCGGAGTATGTGAATGTCGTTCTTGAGACCGCCGAGAAGATGTTTCTTTGTTTTCGCCAGACAAAGTATGCGGCAGAAGGCATCACGCTCGCGCCGATCGGCGGTTACTGCGAACCCGGTGAGGAACCGATGACCACTGCGCACCGAGAAGTCCTTGAAGAGACCGGCTATCAGGCCGGCACGGTTCTTCACCTTGGATCGTTTGCCGCCGATGGAAATCGAGGGGGCGGCATCGGACATCTGTTTCTTGCGCGCAATGCTCGCCCGGTTGCAGAAAGAGTTGGGGACGATCTGGAGGAGCAGGAGTTTGTGTTTCTCTCCAGGTCTGATCTCCGCCGTGCGTTGCTCGCCGGCGAGTTCAAAGTTCTCGGATGGACTGCCGCAATTGCGCTTGCGCTGATTGCCACGGAGAATGACGGCTTATGAGATCAAAACCAAAGCAGGAGAAAAGCCGCGCATCATCCCCCATACCCGATGAAAGTCTCCCGCTCTATTGTGATTTCACCTGTCGTTACGCCGAATTCCCAGAACACGATGCTGTTGGAGCCTGTCGGAGAGAAGCTGGTGTCTGGTGTTCGAAACTTACCAGGTACAACAATAAGAACGCCCGATGCCTGGTGCGCTAACAACAATGTGTGCGACATTATGCAAACGTTAACCTCCGTCATGGTGTTCGCGCCGGCAAGCATCTCAAACATCGGACCTGGTTTCGATGTCCTCGGCGCTGCCCTCAATGTGCTGGGCGATGCTGTGTTCGCCCGGAGAACCAAAACCGCCGGCATCCATTTCACGATGCAGACGCGGCGCACCGATGTGACCATTGAGCCAGAAAAGAACGTTGCCCGGCACGTTGCACAGCTGATGATGGATGAGCTCAAACCGGAGTTCGGCGTTGAACTTGTCCTCGACAAGCGAATGCCTGTGGGATCCGGTCTCGGGAGTTCGGCAGCAAGCAGCGTTGCAGCCGCTCTGGCGTTCAACCTGATTCAGGAGCGACCGCTCCAAAAGAGTGAATTGCTCCCGTTCGCTCTCGAGGGGGAGAGGCTTGCTTCGGGTTCAGCCCACGCGGATAATGTTGCACCATCGTTGCTTGGTGGCGCATGTCTTGTACGAAGTTATGATCCGCTCGATATCATCCGGCTCCCCATCAAGAATGCGGTCTATTGGACCGTTTTGTACCCGAAAATTGTAGTGCGAACCGAAGATGCACGCCACGTTCTTCCGGCAGAAATATCTCTCCGCAAAGCGGTTCGTCAGTGGGGCAATGTCGGAGGAATGGTTCATGGACTTATCGCCGGCAATCCGTATCTTGTCGGGAAATCCATGGAAGATGTGATCGTAGAGCCGGTGAGGGCACACCTTATTCCCGGCTTCTACGAAATCAAGTATGCAGCCTTAAAGGAAGGCGCAACGGGTTGTACCATTTCCGGATCCGGCCCGGCGATTGTCGCTGCGGCACCAACAAAACAAAAAGCTGAGAAGATCGGTCTTGCGATGAAAACGGTATGTCAGAGAACCGTGCAACTGGAAAGCGAGTTATACATCTCCAAGACTAATCTTACCGGTGCCATTCGATTGAAGAAAGGGAGATCGTGAAGTTCAGAAGCATTAGCGGTGTGAGTCCCGCGGTTCCATTTCGCGAAGCGCTTTTCCGTGGTCTGGCGCCGGACGGAACCCTGTATGTTCCGGAGACTATCCCCCCGCTCCCACCGCGGTTTTTTGAAGCTCACCCATCGACATCGTTTCCGGAAGTCGCAACAGCAGTGATTGCCGGTTTCGCGGGCGATATACCAGAAACCGAAATATCCCGAATCGTTCGAGCAGCGATCTCCTTTCCCGTTCCTTTGATTCAAATCGAAGAAGGACTCTACGTTCTGGAATTGTTCCATGGACCCACGCTGGCGTTCAAGGACATTGGGGTGCGGTTCATGGCGCAAACGCTCTCCGCGTTCCTTGCAAAGGAAGGGGGCCATCTCACTATTCTGACGGCTACATCCGGGGACACGGGTGGAGCGGTTGCACATGGATTCCACGGCGTCCCAAATATTAGCGCGTACCTCCTCTATCCCGCGGGAAGGGTGAGTCGGATTCAGGAACAGCAAATGACAACCCTGGGTGGAAACATTCACGCCATGGAAGTAGACGGGACGTTCGATGATTGTCAAAAGTTAATCAAAGAGACATTACTGGACCCTGACGTTGTTCTGGCACGCCGCCTCACGACAGCCAATTCCATCAATATCGGACGGTTGCTTCCACAGGTTGCTTACTACATCTGGGCGGATTTGCAGCTGCGAATGCTCTTTGACCGGCATAATCCGGTGATTGTGGTTCCTAGCGGGAATCTCGGGAACCTGACTGCCGCTCTCTATGCAAAGAATATGGGGATCGCTGCAGAAGGTTTTGTCGCAGCAACAAATGAGAACAAGGTGCTCGTTGATTATCTCTCGACCGGTTCCGTTGTCCCGACTGCCCCGGTGCATACATACTCCAGTGCGATGGACGTTGGGAATCCGAATAATATTTCCCGCATCCAAAATCTTTTCGGAAACAATTTTGAGTTCCTCCGCTCTGTCCTTTCTGCAGTGAGCATCAGTGATGAAGAGACAAGCGACGAGATCCAGCGGACATTTGAACGGTCCGGGTACCTCCTCGATCCCCATACTGCAGTGGGAATACGTGCGGCCCGAATCGAAAAGGGGAAAAGGGGAAACACACCGTTTATCGTTCCTGCAACAGCACATCCGGCAAAGTTCCCGGAGATTGTCGAGCAGGCAACCGGATCACCGGTTACCATGCCAAAAGAGCTGCGGGCAATCCTCACAAAGCCGAAACAGTCTATGCAGATTGGAGCAGACTATCAGGCCTGGAAAGGAATAATTCTTCGGAACCGGGCCTGATCATCTGCCGCACTACTTATTGCAATTCCCACTGAAAAACGATACTTAGTCTCAGTACTCATCCGCAAGGCTTTTCTGTCAATGAAGCATTTTTTCACCGCAGCTCTTTCACTCATTTTCGTGCAGACCATGTATTCCCAGACGCCCGTCGTCCACTATTCATTGGGGATGTCCGAACCGTGGACTCACCTCTTCGAGGTTGAAATCATCTTCGGGAACCTCCCCGTTGGTGATTCCACATTGGATCTTTCGCTCCCCGTATGGCGGAGTGGAAGGTATGTTCTCTTTGATTTTGCCGGCGGGGTTGAACAATTCGAAGCTTTTTCACCAAAGGAACGCCCATTGTCATGGGACAAAATTGACAAGAGCACATGGCGAATCGAAACGAAAGGGTCCGAAGTAGCCGTACGGTACCGAGTTTATGCAAACGAATTCTCTTCCCGGACCCGCGGGCTGAATGATAACCATGGATATGTTAACGGTTCTGCTGTTTTCATGTACTCTGAGAAGTACCGCAAGACTGGAGTTACTCTCCAGGTGACACCCTATAAGGGCTGGAAAGTCACTACCGGCCTTGAACGCATTTCAGATACAACCTTCACATACCACGCTCCCGGGTACGATGATCTCATTGATTGTCCTCTTGAAATCGGTACCCATACTGATATTCAGTTCGACGTCGAAAACAAGATGCATGTACTGAGCCTTGCAGGCGATCCGCATTGGGACACTACCACGGTCATCGATGGATTGCGCCGCATCGTACAAGCTTGTAAGAAGTTCTGGGGCGACCTTCCGTATGATCGCTACTCCTTCCTCATTCACGTAACGCCCAACGCCTCCGGCGCCACCGAGCATATGAATTCGACGACCATCGATATCCGACCTTTTGGATTTGGCGAGCCGGAAGGTTACGCCGGTTTTTTTTCCACAGCCATTCACGAATTCTTTCACACCTGGAATGTCAAACGGCTCCGACCGAAGGGCATGGACCCGTATGACTGGCAGCGAGAAAATTATTACAAGGAACTCTGGATTGCGGAAGGAGGAACGTCCTATTATGGCGGGATCTTATCGGTTCGCGCAGGCCTGAAGACACCAGCAGAATATATCACAAGCGTGTCAAAAGCAGTGAAGGAAGACCGGGAGAGACCAGGAAATCTTCAGCAATCTCTGGTTGAATGCAGCTTTGATGCGTGGACAAAATTCTGGAAGGATAACGAACAATCGTTTAACTCAGAATCAAATTATTATGGAAAGGGGGCAGATGTCTGCCTGTTACTGGATTTGGAGATCCGGAATCAAACGAAGAACAAGCGTTCACTTGATGACGTCTTTCGGGACATGTACAAACGATTCCCGGTTGGTAGCGGTGGATATACCATGAGTGATTTTCAAAGGAGTGCCGAGGTCCAAGGTGGCGAAAGCCTCGGCACTTTCTTCGACAACTACGTTCGCGGAGTTCATCCGCTGCCGTGGGAAGAAGTGTTATTGCACGCAGGGCTGGCGCTGTCACCCGATGATCCGACCGAGAGACCGTCGCTGGGGATTACTGCAAGCGAGGGCGGGAACATTCCAAAAATTACCCGCGTTGTGAAAGGATCCTGTGCTTACGACGCCGGACTGAATGTGGGCGATGAACTGGTGGCTCTTAATGGCTCTAAAATCCGTGCAATTGACATGGATAAACGGATAAAGGAGATGAAAGCGGGAGATACCATTACCGTCACCGTGTTTCGTGAAGGCATCCTGCGAACGTTCAGTTTCTCGTTGCGGAATGCGCCCACCTATGAGTATGAAGTACAGAAAGTAAAAAAACCATCAGCCCTGCAAAAGAGCATTTACGAATCGTGGCTCGCGACAGAATGGGCTAAAGATTAACAAATCGACGAAGAGGAAGCACTCATGGCCTCCACAGTGAGAGGGTACCTTCTGCTCGCCGATATTACTGGCTACACCTCCTTTATGGCGGGAACCGAGCTTCAGCACGCTCAGGCGGTCGTTCAGGAAGTGAACAACCTCGTCATCAATTCGCTGACGCCAACAATGATCCTTGCGGAAGTTGAAGGAGATGCGGTGTTCGTCTATTCCCCACTCGATATGATCTCGCGGGGAGAGAGTCTCATAGAACTCGTTGAGGCCACATACGTGCGGTTTCGGAGACAACGAGAAGTAATGAATACACGAACGACGTGCACCTGCAAAGCGTGCGAAGCAATCCCGAATCTCGATCTGAAGTTTGTTGTCCACGCGGGTGAATTTGTCATGCAGAACTATGGCCTTCAGCAGAAACCCGTTGGATCCGACGTGAACCTGAGTCATCGTCTTTTGAAAAACAGTGTGGCGGAAGCTACGGGATGGACGGCATACGCATTGTTTACCCGGGAAAGTCTGAAAGCGCTTGGGGTCCAATTGAGCGGCCTGCTTGAGACAACTGAAACCTATGAACACTTTCCACCACTCCAGGCATGCTCACTGAATCTCGCAACTCGCTACAAGGAGATCGTAGATACGCATCGCTATCTCCTCAAACCTGAGGAGGTTGATCACTCGTTCACAATGGACTTCTCGAGCCCTCCGATCATTGTATGGGAATGGCTCAATGACCTGAGCAAACGGACGCAATGGAGCGAAAAAGGTTCGATATGGACAGGAAGGAAGAGACCATCGGGAAGAACCGCTGTTGGGGCAACCAACCATTGCGCGCATGGGGGCGGAGAATCGTTTGAGAGGATTCTTGATTGGAAGCCGTTTGAATATTTTGCCTCGGAGTATACAGGAACGCCCGTGACTGTGATATTTACAAACCGACTGGACCCGCAGAGCTCCGGAACGCGACTTACATGGCAGGTTCACTTTAAGATAAAGATTCCCCGATGGATTCGGAGGCCGCTCACGCAGTTCATTTCCAAGAGGTTCATCAGGACGCAGAAATATTATGGGACGATGAAAGACTTGATAGAAGGTCAACATGCCAGCTGAATCAACGAGTGAGTACCTGCTTGGTGTTAATACCGATGAACTTGAACGACTTCGGTTTCAGCATGCCGTCTGGAAATCCGTGACTGATGCTTTCTTTGAGAGAATCGGCGTTTCCAGGGGTTGGCGTTGTCTCGATGTGGGTGCCGGTCCGGGGTTTGCTACTCTGGATCTCGCCGAACGTGTGGGTCCCGATGGTGAAGTCACCGGACTTGAACCATCAACGTTGTACCTGGAAACACTCCGAAGCGAGGCCGCGAACAAGCGGTTTCACAATGTCAGGACATTGAGCGGCTCCGCCGAAACCGCAAATCTTCCCGACCAGTACTTTGACCTCATTTTTTTCCGTTGGGTTATCGGATTCACTCCAGACCCCACTGCGTTCCTGACTCCATTAGTGCGTGCATTGAAGAATGGCGGAACCATAGCAATTCAGGATTATTTGTACGAAGGACTGTCATTATTTCCGCGCGGTGGTGCCTTTGATGGAATGCCCGATGTCGTTCGCGCATATTACAAATCGGCGGGGGGAGATCCGTACATCGGGGCAAACCTCCCGGGGCTTCTTCGCAAATTCAAACTGGACGTCGTCGAATACTCTCCGCACTGTCTGGCTGGCGGTCCGCAAAGTGGTGTCATAGAATGGGGGCATCGATTCTTTACTGTCCATATTCCGCTCATGGTGGAGAAAGGGGTTCTTGAAAGAGGGCGAGGAGATGCACTCCTCGCAGATTGGCTGAAACATCGGCATAACCCTGAGACAATTTTCGTTTCCCCTATTGTTATCGATATTGCAGCACGCAAATAAGTGAACCATTAGCATTTTCATTGCACAAACCATGAAACTCAGATTTTCACGAGCACTCGTCGCCGCATTCCTCCTTCTTTCCGTTTATCCAGCGCTTGCGCAGAAGGATGAAATCATTATTCTCCAATTTAACGATGTGTACGAGCTGTGGCCCCTCGAAATGGGAAGGTACGGTGGACTCGCCCGCGTGGCAACTCTTCGCAATCGACTCAAGCAAGAATCGCCGCACCTTCTGACGGTGCTCTCGGGCGACTTTCTCAGTCCATCCGCGATTGGAACAAGCAAGTTGGAAGGCAAACGAATAAGCGGTGCACATATGGTGGATGTGCTCAATCGTGTGGGGGTAACGCATGTGACATTCGGGAATCACGAGTTCGACATTCGCAAAGAAGAGTTGCAGGAAAGAATCAACGAATCTTCCTTTCGTTGGATTTCCTCCAACGTACAACAAATCTCGAAGAATGGTATCGGACACTTTACCCAAACGCGCGGTGGGGTTCGCGAACCTTTGCCCGAATTTGGCATAGTAACGATGAATTTTCCCCGCGGCGACGGATCAGTCCGTCGTGTTCGCATTGGTCTCATCGGGCTTACGATCGACAATAACAAACGGGATTACCTGCTGTTCGAAAATCCAATCGAGTCTGCCAGACGGGTTGTTCGCACCCTTAAAGGAAGAATTGATTACCTCATCGCAATCACACACCTTACGATCGAACAGGATATGGATCTCGCGCGACAGGTGCCGGAGATTCAACTCATTCTCGGCGGTCATGAACATACCAATATGGCGGTTCGTGCCGGCAACGCTCTTATCACCAAGGCGGATGCAAACGTTAAAAGCGTTTATGTCCACCGTCTCCTCCTCAAACCCGGGAGCGACAGCCTTGAGCTTCACTCGGAATTGAACATCATTGATGAAAAGATTCCCGATGATTCAACCACGGCCTATGTGGCAAACAAATGGATTGTCGCTGCATTCGATGGTTTTCGATCGATGGGTCTTGAGCCGGACAAGATTGTTACTTCGTTGCACTATCCGCTCGACTTTCGTGAATTGGTAATCCGTCATCGTCCGGCGGAAGCCGCAGAGCTGATCGCAACCGCAATGTTGGAGGCGGACCCATCGGCGGACTGCGCAATTGTCAACAGCGGCTCGATCCGCGTCGACGACATCGTCAGTGGCACGGTCACCCAGTATGATATCATTCGTACACTTCCTTTTGGAGGGAGAATTTTCACGACGACCATCAAAGGCTCGCTGCTTCAGAGAATTCTCGACGTGGGCGTTTCTAATAAGGGAAGCGGGGGGTATCTTCAGTGGCGGAACATCGCGTTCGATCCAAAAGTGTCATCGTGGATGATCAAAGACCAGGTGCTGCACCCGGAATCCTCATATCGAGTAGTACTAACCGAGTTTCTCCTGACCGGTGCTGAAGCGAACCTCGACTTTCTTCGCAGAGACAACCCTGGAATCTCGAATATCCATGAGCCGCCAGACTTGACGCCAAATGACATACGCCAGGCGGTCATCCACCACTTCCAAAGAAATCAATGACCACCCCGGGATTTGACCGCAACGTCCCGCTGGCAGAGCATACCACCATCCGTCTCGGCGGACCGGCATCTCATTTCGTGACCGTCACCTCGATCGATCAGATCAGGACTTGCCTCCGTCGGGCTGCAGAAAACCAATGGCCTGTGCAGATCCTTGGTGGTGGGAGCAACATCATTTTCTCGGACGACGGATTCAACGGACTAGTCATCAGAATCGGGCTCAGTGGAATTGAGTATACCGAAAAAGGAGACGAAGGATTTCTGAGGGTAGCATCTGGCGAAAATTGGGATGATGTTGTTCGATTTGCGATCCAAAAGGGAGCAAGCGGCATCGAATGTCTTTCAGGAATACCCGGACTTGCCGGAGCGGTTCCAGTCCAGAACGTCGGCGCGTACGGGCAGGAAGTACGAGAGACTATCATTTCCGTCAAAGTGCTTGACCGAACGACGCTACAGGAAAGAGAATTCTCCAACGAGGAGTGTGATTTTAGCTACCGCCAGAGTCGGTTCAAGCAAAATGACCGGGAACGATTCGTTATTACCGAAGTACTCCTGCGTCTCTCCCCCAATGGAAAGCCAGCAATCCGTTACGACGAACTCCAGCGACACATCGAGAGCACATCAAAAAATATCCTCAACCAACGGGGGCCTGCAGCCCTCACAGCAATCCGCGCCTCCGTAATGGCGCTGCGGAAAAGAAAGTCGATGGTGGCCGATTCTGCTGACTTACATTCAAGATCGTGCGGCTCCTTTTTTATGAATCCCGTTCTTACCCGCGCAGAATTTCGATCTCTTCAACATCGGGTGAATAACACAGACCTTCCGTACTTTCCAGCTGACAAAGGAGTCAAAGTCCCTGCTGCATGGCTCGTCGAACAGGCTGGCTTTCACAAAGGGTATCGTTCCGGGAATGTCGGTGTTTCAGTAAACCACTCGCTTGCGCTGGTCAATTATGGCGGAACGACGAACGAGCTTCTTGCGCTTGCCAATGCGATCCAGCGTGAAGTTCATGAACAATTCAACATTAGCCTTCAACGGGAGCCGGTGATTGTCGGCTCAACTGGCATCCCGGTCAGCCCGAATTGACGCCGCCGTGTTGGCAATGAAGTGAAACAACCACAAGCAATCGTGGGGCAGCACATGCATCAACTATTCCACTCCTTGACTCTCGCGCTGTTTCTTATTAACACAGCACAATCGCAAAACAAGCAAGTGCGGGACGACTTCAATAAACTTTTCGAGAACGCCGGTGTGTCGGGATCATTTTCCTTATATGACTTGAAGAAGGAGACCTATATTCTTACCAATCCCGATCAGTTCACGCGGCCGTTTACACCAGCTTCAACATTCAAGATCTGCAATTCACTCATTGGGCTGGAAACGGGCGTTATTGAGGATGAAGATTTTGTCATCAAGTGGGACGGGATTAAACGCACCATGAACAAATGGAACAAGGATCATGACCTGAAGACCGCATACAAAAACTCCAACGTCCCGTATTACCAGGAGCTGGCCCGGCGCGTTGGAAATGAGAGGATGTATCAGTGGCTTTCGAAGGCAAAGTATGGCAACGCGGACACCTCCGGCGGCATCGACAGGTTTTGGCTGGATGGCGGGCTTCGGGTGACACCCGAACAGCAGATTGACTTCCTGAAGCGGTTATATAGCAACGAGCTTCCATTTTCAAGACGTTCCGTTGAGATCGTGAAAAGAATAATGATAGAAGAAGAGCATCCAGACTACACGCTCCGCACAAAGACAGGATGGGGAGAGCAAGATGGCGAAAGTATCGGTTGGTACGTAGGATACGTGACGACGATAGAGAACGTATATTTCTTCGCCACCTGCCTGCAAAGTGCAAAGCCGGATGAATCCTTCGCGAACAACAGAAAAAGCATCACTAGAGCCGTTCTGACCGGTTTGCATGTAATTCCACCTTCCGCAGAAAAAAAATAGATTACTTTTAGCCTTTTTTCTTCGTACCCTTCATTACCAGCTTGGTTGATTATCCCTCGGGGCGCACTCCGGCTTCTTCCGATAGTTGCACCAGAAATGCTGCCACAGTTCTCATCACATGATTCTCTTGAAAGGAGAACCCATGAATATTTATGTTGGAAACCTGCCCCGTCAGGCAACGGAAGACGATGTTCGACCGCTGTTCGAACCGTTCGGCAAGATCATGTCCGTTAACATTATCAAGGATAAGTTCAGCCATGAGTCAAGAGGATTTGGCTTCGTGGAAATGTCAAAGAAGTCCGAGGGCGAGGCTGCAATTGAGGCACTTAACGGAAACGAATTTATGGGACAGGCGCTTACGGTCAATGAAGCGAGACCAAAATCCGAGGGACATGATCGCCGCGGTGGTGGATACGGCGGCGGTGGGCGTAGAGGCGGCGGCAGTGGATATGGTGGCGGAAGACGTTCCTATTAGAGTGAATACAGTAGATTAATGATGATGGGGAGGTATTATAACTTCCCCCAGTTTCTCCCACATACGCCAAAGCCGGAGTATCTCCCTCATTAATAAGACCATCAGGACTCGGACCAATTACTCCGAAATCCCCAACCGTGTGTCAATGATCAGCTTGACATTTCTCCTTCCCCTTTCTATTTTTCATTCATCTCACGCCTCTCTTCCAATTGCACGAGGTGCATATTCGGAAGAATTATCTTCACGTTGTTCTATAACATAATCGAACGAAGATGAACACGGGACGACATTACAAGCGCCTGGAAATGGTCGCCAATGGTTAGGTTGTGGTTGGCATTGGTTGAATTCTCTTCTTGCGTTAGGCGTGATTTATTGCGGAAGCAAATACTTGGTATGAACTTATTGAAGGTCGCTGGCGTGTTATGAACATCAGCATTGTTGATGGAAGCAATTATTTCAGGGGATTGCTGTTGCTCATAGCGAAGGATCATAAGACAACCGAGCAAGAGAAGGAACTGATGCGGCGGATCGGGAAATCCCTGGGCTTTGAAGAAGAGTTTTGCGATAACGCCATTCATGAAATTTTAGAGAACCGACACATTGTAGACACGATCCCCGAATTCTCAAAGAGAGAGCTTGCTATCAAGTTCATCAAAGATGGGCTCGCGCTTGCGTTTTCCGACAATGAACTTCATCCTGCAGAAGAACAATGGTTGAAGGACACAGCATTAAGGAATGGTCTCGACCTCAATTGGTTCCACCAAGAAAGTGAGGAGGCCGCAAACAGAGATCGTCTCCCCCCACGGTTGGAAGCGGATGCCCTCAGCGTTGAATACTATTGACGAGTTACTCTTCGTTCTAGAGTTGGAACGAGAACTGTTGGAGGGTATAATTCCGGGTGTATCAGCTAATCCTGTGCAAAAGCCAGCCAACCTTGGTAGTGGTTTTCTACGAATGCCTCTCTTAATCCACATTGTCCTTGATTTTTCTCTTTCCCGTCGCTATCTTCTCTCCGCTAAAGTACCTCTTTCCCCACAGATTCCTTGGCAAAGAACAGTGAAGAAAATCTTCGACCTTCTTACTCGATATTCCATGTACGTGTATCACTCTTGTCCGACTTCTCGATGCGAATTCATCTTCCCG
Organism: Ignavibacteria bacterium; assembly: GCA_003251275.1. Lineage (GTDB taxonomy): Bacteria > Bacteroidota > Ignavibacteria > UBA10030 > UBA6906 > SZUA-287. The sequence continues at coordinate 1,990 of QKGJ01000399.1, read as the reverse complement.
CTGAAGAGCGAGGATAATTATTATCTCACATTCTTCGAAAAAAGATCCCCTCTCAATATAGATTTGTTGAATAAGGAAACCAGCACGTCTTAACCATCATCACACCACAAGGAGTTCTTATGCGCACAAAAATATACTACACCGGCGCTGTTGCAACCCTGCTACTGGGAATCGCTGTGTTTTGGCACAGTTCCTTAGTCGCGGGGCCAGGACCGAAGAACGCACAGATTGAGAGGGGCAAGTATCTGGTTTCGGTCGGAGGCTGCAACGATTGCCATTCACCAAAAATTTTCACGCCCATGGGACCCATTCCCGATACCACCAGACTCTTGTCAGGCCATCCGGCAAATTCAAAGCTTCCTCAGGTTCCGCAGGGAGTGCTAGGTCCAGATCAGTGGGGTGCATTGGTCTCGGGCGACCTCACCGCTTGGGTTGGCCCCTGGGGAACAAGTTTTACGCGCAATCTCACTCCGGATGTTGCAACCGGCTTGGGTAGCTGGACGGAAGACATATTTATCAAAGCAATCCGTACCGGCAAGGATATGGGTGAAGGGCGTGCAATCTTACCACCGATGCCCTGGCCCGAATACCGGAAAATGACAGATGAAGACCTCAAGGCCATTTTTGCGTACCTCATGTCACTAAAGCCAATTGAGAATGCGGTACCCGATCCGATTGCGCCATCGGGCGAACGCATGCCAACGATGAAGAGTCGAAAGAAGTAGAATTTTTAACTCTCGTTCTCCATTTTTGTCCTGACAGTTGCGCACATTGGCCTCATCCTTTTCGGAGGGTGGGGCCATACGCTCCAGGCACAATCGCATTACAAAGAAATCGATGTCAAGAATGGAGGAACAGTTCGGGGGGTTGTCCGATTCGTTGGTGACAGGTCAAAGGTCGGGAGTATGCCAATTACCAAGGACAATGATCTTTGCGGTAAGGCAAAACCATCACCCCGGCTCATACTTGGAAAGAACAAAGGTGTAGCGAACGCTATTGTTTCGTTGGAACACATCGCTGAAGGAAAGAAATGGACTACAAGTCCACCACAGGTGCTCGACCAACGCACGTGCGAATACAAGCCGCACGTGATGGTCGTCCCGTTCGGATCCCCAATTGACATTGTCAACAGTGATCGTGTGCTTCACAACGTTCACGCTTACGACCTGCAGAATGAGTTGCGCAGTATCTTCAATATTGCCCAGCCGATCAAGGGACAGCGCACACCGATCAAGTCGGCGCAATTGAAAACCCCCGGCTTGATAATGGCCACTTGCGATGCCGGTCATCCCTGGATGAGCGCATACATCATGATTGCCGAACATCCTTACTTTGCCTTGTCCGATGCAGATGGCAAGTTTATACTGGACAAAATTCCTCCGGGAACCTACCGACTAAAAATGTGGCATGAAGGAGTTGTCGTAACGAAAACAGACCTTGAGAACGGCAGCCCAAAGAAATATCACTTCGAGGAACCCTATGAAACTATAAAAGAGGTTACCGTTTCTCCAAACACCGAGGCCACGGTCGATTTTGATCTGGTTCTCCGTTGATCCGCTTGAGGATTAGCCAGCGACACCAAGACCCGAGTAAATATCCATATTTCAGATATAAATGCCTTATTTATTGATTCTAAACCCACGATTCCACGATCCGCGATCGTGTAATGTTGTTGACTTTCCTTTTTTGCCTGCCTACTTTATCTAGATAGCATTCGGCCTTCTGCTTCCCTCAATCTCGTCAGAGTCTTAAGCAAAAAGAAACTCCATACTGTTCTATCACATAAGAACTTGGATGGATGGACTGGGTAGGATAGTCGCGCACTTGAATACCTCTTAATTCAGCTTGGGTGCGATCCGAGTTTCGAGAATTCCACCACAGATTCCCGTTTCCCTCGGTTACGTGTAAATCCTTTCTACTTCGATTCTTCTCACATCGGACCGGTAGACACAATAACGTTGATCGTCCACCAGTTCCCATCCACAATTCA
>QKGJ01000046.1 GCA_003251275.1 Ignavibacteria bacterium | reverse complement strand
ATATATGCCGTACGATATTCTTACCAAGGTCGATATCGCAAGCATGATGCATGGGTTGGAAGTGCGGACACCGTTCGTGGATGTCCGCGTTGCAGAGTGCGCCGCGCAAATTCCGGAGGTGTTGAACATCGGGAGCCGGGACGGGAAGGAATGGTCCAGAAAACTCCTGCTCAAAAAAGTTGCTGAAAAATATTATCCCAAGAATTTTCTTCACCGGGCCAAAATGGGTTTTGCGATGCCGCTGGAAAAGTGGTTCCACTCTACCGGGCATCTGCACGCCGAGGTGCGCGAACGCTTGTTGGGGAAGAATTCTTCGCTGAATGAATTCTTCAATGCAAAGCCGATGTCGTTACTCCTTTCGCAGAATGCGCATGGCCCTGTCTGGCTATTGCTGTTTCTGGAGGAATGGCTACGTGCGAACAAGGGATTCGTACCCCAGAAAAGGGACGTACCGGAGATCCGGGGTTCGATGAAAGATGAGACGATCGCGCTACCGTCCCGTCGCCGCATCATGTTTATTGCGGATGAACCGGGCAGCGCCCTGACAAAGGGGTGTGCTGAAGTGATACGACAATTACAGGAACGCTTCGATTGCTCGATTGGGTACAAATCGCAACCATACTTTGAATCGGAATACGATCTTGTTGTACACCTTGATCGCTCGCTGGTTGTGGATGAGCGTGTCCAAACATCCGGGAAGTATCTCATCGTCCATCTTGAAGATTTGCTCAACGAAGAGGCGTCCGTTGTTGCTGCAAAGCTGAGGCAGATTCTTGAGGAAGCGTTATCTCCTGACGCCGAGTCTCAGCCGAAGAGCATTGATGACGTGAAGGCCGCTGCTGATGATCTTTTCTCGGCGGGGAAGTTCCAGGAAGCCCGAGAAAAGCTGTTGGACGCCCTGGCAGTTCAGCCCGACGACGCTTCTTTGATCCTTTCACTCGGGAACCTCCATTTTCAAATGGGCGAAATGGCTGCTGCGAGGAAAGAGTTCCAAAAAGTGACGTATCTGTTTCCGGACAATTCGTCCGGACATAGTAATCTTGCAGCCGTATACGTGCAGGAAGGCGAAATCGTGCGCGCAGAGCAATCGCTCCGGAAAGCCCTGGAACTTCAGCCGGATGATGCGGATGCTTTGCGCTGCCTTGCCCGCCTATATCTGGATGATCGCCAGTATGAGCGATCTTTGACGATCTTTGACAAAGTTCTCGCATTGCAGCCTGATGACATCGACTCGCGCTTTGCAGTAGCCGCCGTGCATTTCGAGGCGGGACGGATTGATGCGGCGAAAAGGATGCTCAACGAAGTGTTGCGCTATCAGCCCGACAACACTGCGGCGTTGGAAACCCTGGAAAAAATAAATACGGAGAACCTCCACGTGCAGCCTCGCGACAACTCTATGGAACTTACCGATACACCGATCCGTGTGCTGATTTTCTATGATGAAAAAGGGTGGGCATGGTGGCATCGAGCGCGGCATATTAAGAACAACATCAGTAAGGATTTTCAAATTGAGATAACGAAGGTAGGGGTACCGTTTGATCATCATCAGTACGATTTCGTCCTCCTCTTCGATCACTATCTTCTTTCCCATATCGGGAAAGTACCATCGGGGAAGGTTATTATCGGGAACAGCTGTCCCCGTTTCCTTGCGGAATCAGTGAAGGCAGTCATGGAGAATCGGTGTGCGGGAGGGGTGGTCAACAATCTTGCCAGCTATCAGAAGGCGCTTGAGTATACGGATAAATATTTTTGCTGCCAGAACGGTGTTGATGAGCGACTTTTCCACCCTGCGGAAAAGAAAGTGAAAGAGCTGATTGCCTGCTGGGTCGGAAATTCCAAGTCGATAGGAAACAAAGGACTCGAGATTATCCAGCAGGCATGTCAGCTGTCCGGCGTGCGGTTGCGCATTGTCGATGCAGCGGACAAGGAGCAGGGAGTCGAGGCGAACCCGCAGGAATGGGTTCGTGATCAACTCTATCATAAATCCTCAGTCTACATTTGTGCCTCCGAGTTTGAAGGTGCGCCGAACCCGGCGCTGGAAGCAATGGCGTGCGGCTTGCCGGTGATTTCGACGCGGGTTGGCAACATGGTGGAGTTGATCAAGGATGGATACAACGGATTCTTGGTTGAACGGTCTCCCGAGGCGATAGCAACTGCACTGCAGAAATTACGTAAATCGGATTTCCATACGATGGGGAAAAATGCCCGCACCTCCATTGAAAATGGTTGGACATGGGCGCAGCAGGTGACCAAATATGAGACGATGTTCAAGGAACTCAGAAAGCGCCCTCATCCCGAAGTCGATCAAATTCTCGCCCAGGTTCAGGAATTGCGAGAACAGGATGAACACGGTCAGGGCCTTCGCATCCTGGAGGGTGCTCTCCAGCATGATCCTCACGACGAAAGGCTACTCGTCGTCTATGCAGAACTGTTGCTCGAATCGGGGGCGCGGGAGAAGGCAAAGAACACCCTCCTGCAATTACTAGAGCATCACCCCAACTCGCTGGACGGTATGAATGATCTTGCCGTCATTGAGATCATGGACGCAGAGATGGTCGAAGCGAAAAAGCTCCTGGAGAAAGTGCTTCAGGCCGATCGGGAAAACGAGACCGCAAAAGAAAACCTCCGGTACCTTGATTCTTTACAGGAACATAAGTCGCTGCCAAAGGAAGCAGACGCGGCAAAAACAACGGAAGGCAACAAGACCAAAGGAAGGCAGGCATATGCGCGAGCCCAACGTCTGATTGAAGCCGGGAAGATTGACGAAGCCATAAACGCTCTCCAAGCATTGTTAAAGTTGATCCCGGGTCATGCGCAAGCTATGAACGACCTTGGTGCACTCTTCTTTGCGCAGGGTAATCTCCAGGATGCAAGGGAGTATCTTGCCAAAGCGCGCGATCTCGATCCATCCAATGTGGTTACATTGAAGAATCTTGCAGAGCTTGCCACACACGAAGATCACCTCGATGAGGCGGCTGCCTGCTACCAGGAGATACTCGATGTCGATCCCGAGGACATTGAAGCACTTGTTGCCGCCGGGCTGATTGCTCTTGCAATCACACGCTATGATAATGCAGAAGTATTTTTTACCCGGGCTCTGGAAGTTGATCCGGAGAATAGGGAAGCTCGCAAGGGATTGGAGGAAGCTAGGGCCAATCCTCTTCTGGATGTCAAAGCGTTGGAGGAAAGAGCAAAACTCCTCGTTGCAAAAAACAAAATCGGAGAAGCCGCAGAGATTTTCCGCCAGATTACTGAACAAGAGCCGCCATCGTCAGATGTCTACTATAATCTCGGTCTCTGCTATTGCAAACTCCAGCAGCGATCACAGGCCATTGATGCGTTGGTAAAAGCTGTCGAACTCGATCCTCGAAATCCAACAAAGGCAAAAGCACTTGTACGCCTCCTTGTTGAAGAAGGAATGTACGAAGAGGGGATTCGATTGCTCGCCAGCATCCTTCGCTACGCTCCGGACGATGTTGAGACAGTTCTCTCGCTTGCGCAGTTGTATGAGCAGGCTGGAAGGGGAAACGACGCCTGTGTGTTTTACGAAAGGGTTCTTACTCTCGATCCGGAGAATGAGGAAGCACATGCATATTTGCACGAGCCAGAAGTTCAATCGCCGGAAGAGGTCCAGCAGGTCATTGAACGAGATCCAAAGGTGCATGCTCACCTGCATGGGGCGGAGGAGAAATTCGACGCGGGAGATTTTGTCGGCGCTCGCGACGAGCTGGTTACTGCCATCAACCTCGCGCCGTACGATGCGGAACTTCTGACGATTTCCGGGAATGTCCATTTGAAGCTCGGCGAAGTGCAGCAGGCCGCCGGCATCTATGCGCGCGCCACGCAGGTGGATCCATTCTTTGCGCCTGCTCACTATAGTCTAGCGCTCTTGTTGCAGGACAGTTCGCCTGATCAGGCTGCATCGAGCGCCAGGCGTGTTCTGGACATCGATTCGAGCCACGTTGGAGCATCTAAGATACTCGCCGAAACACTCATGTCTCAGAAGAAACATGCGGAAAGCATCTCGACTCTCTTTTCATATCTTCGGCATGCGGAGAGTGGAACCGGAGCCATGCTTGGCTTGGCAAGGGCGTTTCAGGAACTCGGCGAGGCCGCCTCGGCTCGATCGCTTTATGAAGAAGTATTGAAGATTGTTCCGGACAATGCGAGTGCCCGGAATGGCCTCAGTGCCATCAAAGAAAAGCCGCGAGTAAACAAGTCTCCCAAAGCGACGGCTGCCCACGAACAACCTAGATTCTATCTGGCGATGCTCACGCATAATGCGTTAGCGTACACTCAAAAATCTTTTGAAAGCATTGAACGCACTACCAACGTGCCCTATAGGATCATTGTTGTTGACAATGGGTCAACAGACGGGACCCCAGCCTGGTTGAGCCAGCAGGACAATGCTCATTTATTCTACGAACTCAGTGAGACGAATCTGGGTGTGCCCGGTGGAAGAAACCGCCTATTGGAGATCGCTCTTCGCGATCTGCCGGACGATGGGTTCATTATTTTCGTCGATAACGACATGGAGTTTTTTCCGGGGTGGGCAGAGCATTATCTCGATTTCTTCAATCATCACCCGGAAGCAGGGATCGTCAGTGCCGTCGGGCATCGATTCATCGTCAAAAAGGATAAGCGCGAGCTACTCCCAAAACCTCTCCGAGCTGAAGTCGTGGATGTCGCCTGCGGTGGATATGGCTGCTGTATGAGAGCTTCCGTTGTTAAAGCAGTGGGGGACTTTGACACCCAACTCGGACTGTTCTGGCATGAGGATGATGATTACAGCGTTCGGGCCATCGAAAAAGGATTCGAAGTGTATGCGCTTCCTTCAGCCCCGATTGTCCATCATAGACACAAATCAGGTGTTGCGAATCCGGGGATCGCCGAAGGTGGATCGCTCAAGAATCAAAAATACCTTGTTCGCAAATGGCGAACTATGGGGATAGTCGATGGCCGGGGTCGGATTGATCACAGCCGTGTTCAGACAGGCAAAAGAACAAAACGCGTGATTGGTGTCGATGCCCGTACGTTTTTCAATATTGATTCGGTTACGAGGGGGATTGGTCATTACTCGCTTTATCACCTGACTGCTCTCGCAGAAGAAAAACCGGATTGGGAATTCGTACTGTACGGTACATCAGATGAGGTTCCGGAGGTTCTGGAGAAACTCTGCAATTGCCCGAATGTCAATCTTCGCGCCGTGACAACCTTCAGGCCGCAGGACGTCGATCTCGTTCATCTCTGTGATCCGATGGACGTCAACGAATGCTCTCCTTTCAAAGTATTTCAGAACATTCGCACCTCAGTGACGTTTTATGATCTTATTCCGCTGAAGATGTATATCTCGCATTGGACCGAGCAGGTCAGAAAGACATACCTTGAGAGACTCAAAGAGCTTGCTGGAAATGCTACGCGGGTGCTAGCCATATCGGACTTTACAAAGGTTGATCTGGCTGCCCAGACGCAAATTGATCCCGCGCGAATACATCCGATCATGGCGGGCATCAATGCGTCCACAGGGATGGGGCGCATCTCGAAATCAAGAGTGCAGGCTCTCCTCAATCGTCATGGTATTACAAAGCCATTCTTCCTGCACGTGGGTGCACTCGATCTTCACAAGAACTTTGATTCTGTGTTGCGGGCGTTTCTTGAATGCTCCAGGGAGAACGATGTGCAACTTGTTGTGGTCGGTCGGCTCCAGAACTTCGTTAAAGTGTATGCGGATTATGTGAAGACCCAGAGGATTGAGAATGTTCTCTTCACCGACTTCATTTCCAGGGAAGATCTCGAGGTTCTCTACAGTGAGGCCGTTGCACTCGTGTTCGCTTCGTTGCACGAAGGATTTGGATTTCCTGTTCTTGAGGCGATGGCAAATGGATGTCCGGTTATTTCGTCGAATGCAACCTCGCTGCCGGAGGTCGCTGGTGATGCGGCTATCTTGTTTGATCCCAAAGATGTCCGCAATATTTCCAGGGCAATGAGCGAACTCCTCCAGAGTCCGCAACGACGCGACGAGATGATAAGGAAAGGACGGGAGCAATCTGCCAAATTTACCTGGAAGCAAACAGCACAGAAAACAATCGCTGTCTGGAATGAACTCCTCGGCCCCGCGGCGTCAAAAACGGATCAACCGAAGGTCGCGGCTGGTTCGGCAGAAATCTGCTTTTCAGCTGCCCTTGATTACAGCGGGTATTCTTTCTTGGCGAGGTCGTGTACAAAGGCATTGATGCTTGATGGTGTTGATGTCTCCTTTGAGGTGATTGAAGACAGCGAAGATTTTGAGAAATCTCTTGCCCGTGATCCTGATGCCTCAGCCATGTGGAAATCTCTGACTGAATGCGACCCCGGGACTGGTCTGAAGGTCTGTGTCCATCCACCGACTTTATGGAACGGCACAGATTTCTATTCTGAATTCCGCAGGAAAGCCCCAAGATTCACGAAATATGTCGGTCTTACCATGTTTGAAACAGACCGTTTGCCAAAAGGATGGGCGGAATCCTGCAACAAAATGGATGAAATCTGGGTGCCGTCGACGTTTAACCAGCAGACCTTCGTTCTCGGGGGAGTGGAAAAGAACCGGGTGAAGGTGCTTCCCCTCGGACTCGACGCGAAACGGTACGATCCGGAACAAGTGTCAGCAATGAAGATCAAGGGTAAGAAAGGGTTCGCTTTCCTCTCCGTATTCCAGTGGAGCGATCGAAAAGGATGGGATATTCTCCTCCGGGCATACTTATCCGGATTCAATCAAAGGGATGATGTCTCTCTCATCCTCCGGTCGTATCGATCGCACGGGTCCACCTCCTCCATCAAAGATGAAGTACACCGGTTCGTTCTAGCCGCCGGATATGATCCGCAGTGTATTCCATCGATTATCGTTCTCGATGAATTCATCGATGAAGCGGATATGCCATCGCTGTATCGTGCCGCGGATGCGTACGTCATGCCGACGAGGGGAGAAGGATGGGGAATTCCGTTTATGGAGGCCATGGCGAGCGGGTTGCCGGTTATCGGAACGCGATGGGGTGGACATCTGGATTTCATGACCGATGAAAATAGTTATCTCATCGATATCGATGGGCTCACAAGCGTAAGTGTACGACAGGCGCAGGAGAATCCGTTTTATGAACAGGATCACTGCTGGGTCGAGCCTTCCGTCGAGAACACCGCAGACCTGATGCGGCATGTGTTTGATGATCGCAAGGATGGCATCGCAAAGGGTTTGCGCGCAAGAGAGGATATTGTCGCAAACTGGTCGATGGATCGAACTACCGCGTGGTTGAAAGGGCGACTGAACGACGTTCATTCCGCAAAGCCTGTCCAGGAAAAAGTCACTCTCCCGGCAAAGACGCAACACCCTGTGCCAACTGGCGTTCCTCTGCTCTGGCATGCGCCGGTGTACAATCCCAGCGGTTACGCAGATGAAGCGCGCAATTTTATTCTTCAGCTTGAAGCTTCCGGCGTTCCGGTAGCCCTTCGTTCAATCAGTATACACTCTCAGTCCTTTTATGATGGCTACGATGAACAAGCGCGGAACATCCTTGATGGTTCCCTGAATCGAAAGATCGGTAACAACTATATCAACGTTATCCATTTCCCTGGCTACGCTTTCGAAAAGTTGCCTGCGGCATCGTATAATATTGGAAGGACGATGTTCGAAACTGATTCTCTCCCGGAAGAATGGGTTCGCGCCTGCAATGCGATGGACGAGATATGGGTTCCTTCCGATTTCAACATGGAAACGTTTCGGAACGCCGGTGTGCGAAGCAAGCTTGTCAAGATCCCCGGGGGCGTTGATACATGGCATTTTCGTGATGGGCTTCCACCGCTGGAGATTCCCGGTGTTAAAGGCACAGTCTTCCTATCGGTATTCGAATGGATCTATCGCAAAGGGTGGGACGTTTTGCTAAAGGCATGGGCGCGTGCATTTACCGTAAAGGACGATGTCTGTCTTGTTCTCCGTGCGTATCCAATGAATGGCGCTGATCATGGGGACAGCCCGAAGGAGATCGAGAACAGAATAAGGAAATTTCTCCGAGGTCAGGGATTGCGGAGAAACACACTTGCGCCGATCATCGTTTTGGGTGATCAGATTTCCGAAAACGATCTGCCGCGTCTGTATGCTGCTGCGTCTGCCTATGTAGCTCCGTCGCGTGGAGAAGGATGGGGACGTCCACAGATGGAAGCAATGGCCTGTGGACTCCCTGTGATCGCAACCCGGTGGAGCGGGAACCTTGAGTTCATGAACGACGACAATAGTCTTCTCCTGGATGCACAAGGTCTCGTCACGATCGATGACAAATGCGAGATCCCGTTTTATCGTGGTCAACGCTGGGCGGAGCCATCGGTCAAACATCTAGTTCACCTGCTTCAACGGGTCGTTCAAGCACCAGAAGAGATGGCAAGGCTAGGCGCACGAGCGCGCCAGGATATGGAGGCTCACTGGCGATGGGAGGAGGTTACGAAAAAGGTCCGGCAGCGGTTGCGGGAAATTCAGGGAGGAAATTCGCAGGACCAACGAGCCGCTATGCCAATAGGATTGCCAGGCGTCCGATGGGAGGGATCGCAGTTTGTTCATCACTCCCTTGCTGTAATCAATCGGAATGTCTGTTCTCGTTTGATTGCGGCAGGGTACCCAGTTTCGATTATTCCGTATGAACCCGATGAGTTCAAGCCGGAAGGAGATGCCTTGAAGGCTCTTGCTATGCGAGTTCAGGCACCTCTCGATCACGTTGATGTCCACGTACGCCATCAATGGCCGCCCGATCTCTCGCCGCCTGATCGGGGTAAATGGGTGGTGATTCAACCTTGGGAGTTCGGCAGTCTTCCCCGATCATGGGTGGAAGTCTTTGCAACTCAAGTTGATGAAATGTGGGTTCCCAGTACTTATGTGCGACAGGTCTATGTGGATAGTGGTGTCCCTGCTGACCGAGTTGTGGTGATCCCCAATGGTTTTGATCCAACCGTCTTTCACCCCGGTGTCGAACCGTATAGACTCAAGACGGAGAAGAAATTCAAATTTCTCTTTGTTGGAGGAACGATCTTCCGCAAGGGAATAGACATTCTGATCGACGCCTACCTACAAGGTTATTCCCGGAAAGATGACGTTTGTCTAGTGATCAAGGATATGGGGGGCAAATCCTTCTACAAGGGACAAACGATGAAAGAACAAATCGCGGCAATTCGGAAGGACACTTCTTCACCGGAGATTGAATACATCGATAAGACTCTTACCACGGAGCAGCTTGCGGGACTGTATGTCACGTGCGACGTTCTTGTCCATCCGTACCGAGGCGAGGGATTTGGGATGCCGATTCTTGAGGCGATGGCGTGTGGTACTCCTCCGATTGTTACGAACGGTGGCGCCGCTCTTGATTTCTGTTCCAAGGAGAACAGCATTCCTGTGAAAGCGCGACGCATGAACTATCCTGAGAACAAAGTTGAGCATTTCGACACGGTAAACACCCCATGGCTGTATGAAGTGGAACCGGGTGATCTGGGAAAAGCGATGAAGTTTGCCGTTCGCAATCACCAGGCAGTTCGTGTCCTTGGAACCCAGGCGGCGCATGATGCCCTTCGGTTCACATGGGATGGAACGGTGGTAAAGATCCGCGAGCGCGTTGAGCAATTGCGGAGCGGCGAACCACTGCGTGACCAATTGTCCGCGCTGCAGGAGAATCCTGTGGAGGATGCTTATCTTCTTGCGATTGCGAATTATCAGAATGCACACTATCAGGAGTCTCTCAATTATCTTGAAGTTGCCTCAACCCTCATCCATGACCAGGGTCTCTCGCACGACTCGATTACCGCATTTGATGTTTCGATGCGGAAAGGAGATTGCATGTTGAAAATGGGAATGTTACAGGAAGCGAAGGAAGAATATGAACAGGCCCTCAAGATTCGCCCCGAATCAGCGGAGGCATGTTTCAACCTGGGGCTCTGTCTTGAGCTCAGCGGACGGATGGACGGCGCGATAGTAATGTATGAGTTTGCAGTGAGTCTCAATCCAAAATGGAGTGAAGCGAACGAAAAGCTCTCAGACTGCCAAAGGAAAGCTGAGGGCTCGCTGGAATAATAGAAGACATCAAACATTGTAGGAATGTGGAAGTGACATCGGTTGCAGTTGCTGAATAGAGAATTCCGGAAACCCCTGAGCCGATCCAGTTTGGCGAATGGGGGCATACAAGTAACCAAAAGTAGAATATTGGACGCCAACGTCTTGGAGTTAACGCTAAGTATGGAGATTAGGAGTTACTATTTTGGTGTGATAATGAAGAAAATGGGATGAAGCATTCGCGAGCAATGGAAAATATGCGGCACACTATTGGCAGCAAAGTGAGAGCAGAGGTACAAACAGCAGTTTCAAATCCTGCAATCGTAATAATAAGAGGATGAAGCACAAAACAACTGAAAGCACGAACCGTTCCTTTGTCAAAAGAGAACTTGCTGGAGATTACCTTGAGATGAATCAGCCGTCTACTGAAATGCCAATAGTCTCGGGTCTGAAAAGTACTCGCCTTGACGATGCAACAATCATGTCACTTGCCGAACAGCATGTGCGGCTTCGTTCGATATGTGTAATTATTCGGACGATGTGCGAATGTGCTGAAGACGGGGAGATCGACAAGCTCTCCGACCTTTTTGCAGAACGCCAGTCAATCATGGATTCGATCGTTGCCCAGCAACCGCAGCTCAAACAGAGGATCCAGGCGGCAGGGTGCAGCGATCAGGTCAACAGCCTGTTTGCGTCCATCATGAAAGCTGTTGAGACTGGCGATGATGTGCTTCTGAGAATTCTTCGCCTCAAGAAGGACTTCATTGTTGAGAAGTCAAGAGAAGCATTGATGCACCGATTGGTTGCACACTACAAGGGATGAGAGGGAATTATTATAATTCATGAGATAAACGGGAAATCGCTTCCTGTCGACTCCTTCAAAGGTCAGTCCTCGGACAAGCGTGAAAAGCGAGAAGTGTCTCAGGATAAGGTGGAGTTGTCAGGTGAGGCCAGAGCGCTCTATGAGGCACGGGCCAAAAAGATTGAACAAATTCAGGCGAAGGTCCGGAACAGACTGAGAGGGTGGTGGAGTTGCTCTTGAAAGACCTCACAAAGTCATAAAGGATACAGACACGATGAACTTGTCCGACTCAGAAGCAGTCATCCTCAAAGGGAGCCAGCTCCATGAACGCATCTGCGCTCTCAGCACATTTATGGACTCCGTCGTCAACCGGCAGGATAACTTGGTTCTCTCATTCGATTTGTATTGCGTTTTGCTGGAATACTCCGTACTCCTTGGAAAATTTGATGTCACCGAGAAGCTCTCGGTTGACCAACTCATCGATTATGACCAACTCATTTTTGATACCGGAGGACAAAAGCTTCTGGTGATTGTTGACTTTTTTGCCCCACAGAACTCCGTAACCATCGCCTGAACTACCTACTCCTCGCGTATACTCCCCCGAAGCACTCAATCGCGAGCATTCGTTCAATTGTGCCCTGAATCTTTTTGGGTTGAAGATTCAACCGAGAAAGAGTATCATTAGTCCATTCAACGACTCATCGATATGCCAAGAGCCGGAATCATTGAAAATCCATACATTCCCTTGCTGGACCTTGCCGGTGACGCGATCGTATTGGTTGACGATTCTTTGATCATTCAGGAAGGAAGCAATACCTTTGGTGATTTAGTTGGTGTCGGGAGTAGTGATCTCGCAGGACGATGCCTGTTGGACTGGGTCAGTCCTGATGACCGACCCAAAGTGGAAGAATATGTTGGCCTGCTTTCGGGAGGTTCAAATGTGCGCGGCTCGTTTCGCCTGATTCAAGAGGCTGGCAAGAATTCAGAGGTAATCTGTTTCGGGCTAAGCATCGGAGTCGAAAGACATCAGCTTCTCCTGCGTGACGTTACAGGAAGACTTAAAAAAGAACGGGACATGCACCGCCATCATCGCGAGGCGGTAGCGTTGCATGAGATCGGGAGAGCGATCACCTCAAGCTTTGATATCGATCATGTCCTTCACACTATTGTTTCAAACACCTTCTGGGTTCTCGAGTGTCAGTTTGCCGCTGTTGCCATCGTAATATCGGGGGGATCTCGGCTGCATTGGAAACATGTTCTTGGGAAACGGGCAAACTCCATTGCCACAACTACGCTTGATCGGGGGAAAGGTTTTGCCGGGACCATTGCTCAGTCGGGGGAGCCCCTTGTGTTGCATGGACTTACGAATGATGTGGCGCAGGAGGGAGACGACTTCCGCATGCTTCGGGCGGAAGGGATTTCTTCCGTCGTTGGTGTTCCGCTGCTGGAGAGAAACAAGCTTCTTGGAATTCTGGTCGGCGGTTATCGCGAACAACACCTAATCACCGAGAACGATATACGCCTGATTTCAAATCTCGCCGCTCAAACCGCTCTTGCATTGGAGAACGCCCGTTTGTATCAATCGACTCTTGACCATTCAAAGAACCTGAAGGCCCTTTCAAATCGACTAGAGAAAATTCAGGAAGAAGAACGAGCCAGACTATCAAGGGAGCTTCATGAAGGGATCGGACAGGTTCTTTCCGGCATGAGGCTTCAGCTTGAGTCGCTCAAGAAAGAAACCTCGAACGCCGGGCAAGAACGGATAGTTCGTCTAACAACCATCATCGATGAAACGTCGGCAGAAATCAAACAGCTTGCGTTCGACCTTCGACCCAGTGTCCTGGACGATTTCGGGTTGGTCGAGGCCGTGAAATTATATGCAAAGAGATTCTCCGAGAGGACCAGGATTGAGTTCCACTGCCAGTTTGAAAATAATCTCGACCGCTTTGAGCCTGCTGTGGAAGCAACTCTCTATCGAATCTTGCAGGAAGCGATGTCGAACATTGCAATTCATTCGGGGTCACAGCGTGCATCTCTGCGTCTTGGGCGAAGGGGGTCAATCTTACTCTTCGATGTAATTGATGACGGGATTGGCTTTGACGCTGAAAGAGCTGTTTCCCGAACGGATGGAAAACCGAGAATCGGATTGTTTAACATGCGTGAAAGAGTTGAATCGCTGCACGGCAAAATCGATATCCGCTCAACGGTGGGGCAGGGCACACATATTCACATCGAGATCCCGGTATAACTATGTCAAAAATACGTGTTTTCGTAGCGGATGACCACAACATTGTTCGAAGAGGCCTTATATCCATTCTATCGCTTATGGAGGATGTGGAAGTTGTTGGCGAAGCGGAGGATGGGAGAACGGCAGTGGAGGAGGTATTGAACGTTGTTCCTGATCTTGTCCTGATGGATGTCAGCATGCCGAACCTGAATGGCATGGAGGCGACCCGTCGAATCAAGAACCGCAAGCCGGAGATACGTGTACTAGTACTCTCTGCGCATGATAATGAAGCCTATGTCCTGGAAAGCCTCAGAAGCGGGGCAAATGGATATATTCTTAAGAATACCTCCGCGGATGACCTTCATGCGGCGATCAGGGTAGTGAACTCGGGTCAGGCGTTCTTTAGCCCAGGGATCTCAAAAATCCTTGCGGAAGATTACGTACGGCGGGTGACCGACCCTTCCAACACTGAAACGATCCCTCCTCCTAATGGCCCGCGACTAACAAATCGCGAACGTGAAATACTCCAGCTCATCGCTGAAGGGCTCTCCCATCAACAGATCTCCGATCAACTTCACATCAGCATCCGCACGGTGGATACCCACCGCAACAATATCATCCAGAAGCTCGATATTCATGACGCGGCAGGCTTGGTCACCTACGCAATCAAAAACGGGATTGTGATCCTCAATCAATAGTCCCCCGCGGATCACCCCTTACACGTTATGACGTATACGTATGTCTGCGCATTCGCCCAGGATGTATACCATGTGAGCAAAAATGAATGATTCAGCGTATTCCCCTCCCTGGCTAATACTGATACATTGGCTGCAGAAATTTCCTCACATGCAGATTTATTGCCGATTTTTGCCTCGTAATTGGTCATAATGAACAAATCGAAAATTCCCCTTCCAGAACTGAGACACGGACAGTTCAAGTCCAGCGAACTCACCATTCTCATTGTCGACGACATTCAAGAAAACCTGGACCTTCTGGAGGATGTTCTCGGTGAGTACGGATATCGGTGTCTGATGGTCCACAACGGGATGGAAGCCCTCGAGAAACTCAAATCGGATCCAGTTCATCTCATCATTGCCGACGCGATGATGCCAAAAATGGACGGTCTTCAATTGTGCAAAGAGGTGAAGAATAATCCGGCATACGTCAAGATTCCATTTGTTATTTATACCGCGAACTATGTTGACCGTGAAGAAGAGGAACTTGCGCGGAGTATCGGCGTCGATCAGTATGTCGTAAAGTATGCAGGCCTCAATTCATTGGTGGAGGCGGTAAACGATCTCTGCAGGGTCCGCTATGGGATTCGGAGTGAGGTGGTTGGCACACAGCAAAGTGCGATTGACGATGTTGCGTTTCTCGAGAGACATCATGCGATTCTGGTTCGGAAGCTCGAAGAGAAGATGACCGAGCTGGAAATGTACGCGGAAACCCTCTCCCGGAAGAACCGGGAATTACAGGCCTCCGAGAATCGATACCGGAGCCTCTTTGAGCAGGCGAGCATCCCGATCTTCATCATTGATAGGAACAGCGGTCGGGTGCTTGATGCGAACCGGCAAGGGCAGGCACTGCTAGGCTTTTCGCGCGACGAACTTTTGTCCCTCCCGGCGTTTCCTCTTGTCGCCGGTGACGTCCTTCGAAGTCACCTTCTGGAACCTGGAAGAACTGCGTCGGAGGAGACTGGCATCAAAACCCGGAGCGGCGAAGTCCTCGAAGTGGACATCAGTTCTGTTAAGTTCACTTCGCAGGACACCCGCGTCATGCTCTTCGTCCGTGATATTAGTGAAGAAAAGCAGATGCGGCAACAACTGCTGCAGGCGGAGAAGATGATGCTGATGGGTTGCCTTGCTGCGGGGATCGCTCACGATATACGGAACCCTCTTGCTGCGGTGTCCATAAACCTGCAATACCTGAAACAAAAGAATGGAACATCCGCGCCTGAGGCTGAGGCTATCGAGAGCAGTCTTGAGGGAACGAAGCGCATCGAACAGATCATTGAAAATACTCTCAGCTTCGCGCGTCTGACTCCACCAGCGCTGGCGCCCGAAGATGTCAATGCCCTTGTTGATCGGGCGCTTTGGTTTACGAAAATTCCTGCCCAACAGAAAAATGTTCGCACCAGACTCCAGTTGTCGGATTCACTCCCCGCTGTAATGGTTGACGGAAATCAGATCCAGCAGGTTCTCATGAACCTCTTGCAAAATGCGATTGAGGCATCCCCTCAGGATGGGGAAATCAATATCCGCACAGAGGCTCAATCGGAAGACAACAACGGAACACCCAAGCGCCGTCGGGTCATCGTCAGGGTGGAAGATCGCGGCGTGGGAATTCCCGCAGAGCAACTTGAGAACCTCTTTAAACCGTTTCGGACTACAAAGGGGGGTGGGACTGGATTGGGCCTTGCACTTTCCCATCATATTATCGAGCGCCACGGAGGTGAGATCCTCGTTGATTCCAACATCGGTGAGGGAACAAAGGTTAGCTTACTATTTCCAATATAAACACACACAAGGAGGTACATCATATGTCCAAGGGTAGAGTCTTAATAGCTGATGACGAGGTCTCACTTGCCTCCTCTCTTCAGAGAATCCTGATGAATGCCGGCTATCAAGTGTTCGTCTGTACGCGGGGACAGGATTTCAAATCGACCCTCAGCATGGTGAACCCGGATATGGTGTTGCTGGATATTTTCCTGGGGGATGTTAATGGTGTTGACCTTCTGAAAAACATGAAACACGATGGATGGGACATTCCCGTTATCATGATGACGGGCAACGCCGACGTATCCCTGGCTGTGCAGGCAATGAAGGAGGGAGCATCGGACTTTGTTGTGAAACCGTTCGATCTAAATCACCTGCTTGTCCTTCTTGACAGAGACCTTGATCATGCCCGGCTGGAAACTCGCGTGAAGCTGCTGCAGGAGGAACTTGAGGAGCAGCGTTCTCGTAGTGGCATTATCGGCGGGAGTATGGTGATCCGTCGTATTCTCGAAACTGCAGAGAAACTGGCGAAAGGCGAGAACACGACCGTCTTGTTGGAGGGAGAAAGTGGAACCGGCAAGGAACTCATAGCGCGATTCCTGTACCAAAAGAGTTCCCGCTCCGACAGGGAATTCGTGACGGTGAATTGTGGAGCGATTCCCAAGGATCTTGCGGAAAGCGAGTTCTTCGGCTACGAGAAAGGAGCGTTTACCGGGGCGACGGAAAAAATGAAACAGGGCAAGTTCGAACTGGCGAACTCGGGAACGATTCTCCTGGACGAAATCGGTGAGTTGTCCCAGGATATGCAGGTAAAACTGCTGCGGGTGCTTGAAGACCGCCGCTTCTACCGGCTCGGTGGAACGCGCGAAATCGAAGTTGATGTGCGCATTATTGCGGCAACAAACAAAGACCTTGCGAAAGAAGTTGAGGCCGGTCGGTTCCGCGAAGATCTCTTTTATCGGTTGAATGTTGCCTCGATTAAGATTCCCCCGCTTCGGCAGCGGCGTGAGGATATTCCTGCGTTGACATTTGCGTTCCTCCAGGAGTTTGCGAGAAAATTCAGCAAGCCAGCACCGAAACTTTCCCCTGAAGCGCTGACGTTCCTTGAAAAGCTTCATTGGAAAGGCAACGTTCGCGAGTTGCGGAACGCCATTGAACGCGTACTTCTCCTTAATACGACCCCGACACTTACCACGGAGCACTTTTCATTCCTGGACGCCCGCTCGGACAGCGCAACGATCGAAACTCTTGCGACCGGAAGACAATTCGTTCTTCGTATTCCGACTCGCGGTATCGAAATGAAAGAAGTTCTGAAAGATCTTATCTTACAAACCCTGAGCATAACTGGAGGCAACCAGGTTCAGGCGGCTAAGATTCTTGGAGTCACACGTTCAAAGCTTCGCTATAGAATGGAGCAGCTGGGGATTCAACCCGAACAAAGGAACTACAGAATAACAGCATAGAAACCTTTTGCCAGTGTGAGGGCATTAGATATTGAGGGGATGCTCCTGCCGACGTTCGTCGGCCAGAGGAGCCCTGGCAAGCTATCATCGGAGAAACCATGGCCACGTCCTCAGTTCATCCACCGGAGGCGGCTGAGGTGTTGCTGGTGGAGGACAATCCAAATGATCTTGAGCTGACCCTTCGGGCATTGCGCCAGTCCAAGGTTGCGGTGTCGGTGCGGGTGGTGCGTGATGGCGCGGAAGCTTTGGAACACCTGTATCCAACGGGGCGGAGTATCAATCGACAAGGGAAGTCCGCTCTCAAACTCATCATTCTTGATTTGAAGTTACCCAAGGTTGATGGAATCGAGTTGTTGAAGAAAATCAAATCGAATGAACAGACGAGCCTTATCCCGGTGGTTGTCCTGACATCTTCCCGTGAGGAAAGGGATGTCCTGCAAAGTTATCAATGCGGCGCCAGCAGTTACGTTGTCAAGCCCGTTGAATTCGAAAGATTTATCGACACTGTTTCTGCTCTGGGAATCTACTGGACCTCCCTCAATCAACCGCCATTGTAGTTTTTCAAGACATGTTGGTAGGATACCTCCGTTTTAATGAAAGCCATGGAACATAGTATCCGGATTTTGCTGCTGGAAGACGTCGTGATGGACGCCGAACTAGTGCAACGAGAAGTCCGAAAAGCAGGAATTCTCTTTTCACCGTTGCGAGTTGAGACACGGAAGGATTTCCTCCACCAGCTCCATGAGTTCGCGCCAGACATTATCCTCGCCGACTATTCCCTTCCTCAGATGACAGCGCTCGACGCTTTGCGCATGCTGAAGAAAGAGCAACTGGACATCCCGTTCATCCTGGTGACCGGAGCCCAATCGGAAGAGGTCGCTGTTGAGTGCATGAAAGAGGGAGCGGACGACTATATTCTGAAGACGAGCCTGACCAGGCTCCCTAATGTTCTTCTGAACACCATCAAAAAAAAGGAAGCCGAGCGTGATCGCGCAAAAGCCGAAACCGCCCTCATCGAAAGCGAACAAATGTTTCGCGCACTTATCGAGAATGCTCTGGACATCATAACGTTCTTCTCCGAGGAGGGTTTGTTCAGGTTCACCAGTCCGTCCATGCAGCGTGTTCTTGGGTACGATCCTTCGGATCTTCTGAACACGAATGTATTTGATCTTGTTCATCCCGAGGATTTGGAAGATTTTCGCACGGCCTTTGCCCACGTGTTAAATTATCCCGGCTCGCATCAGGCTCTCGAATTCCGGTTTCGACATAAGGACGGCTCGTGGCGGACACTCGAGTCCATTGCAAGCCTCTTGCAAAACCACCCATCGGTGAGCGGTGTCGTGATCAATTCTCGCGACATCACCATTCGAAAAAAAGTTGAAATTCAGAAGTCGGCGTTCTCGCAACTCGGGCAGCGGCTCAGCGGCGCCCGCACCGCAGAAGAATCGGCGCGCATGATTGTTGAGATTGCCGATCAACTGTTCGGTTGGGACTCATGTTCCCTTGACTTATATTTCCAGGACCAGGAAACGGTTGCGCCGGTTCTTACCATGGATGTCATGAATGGAAAGCGAGTTGATGTTCCGGCGGTGTATCGCACCCGAACACCCAATCCCGTGGCGCGCCGAACATTGGAACAGGGCGCACAACTCGTTCTCCGCGGGTCGACTGAACCCGATGTTGCTGTCGAGAACTTCGGTGATCGCTCCAGAGTCTCCGAATCAATGATGTTTGTACCCATCCGTCATGGAGATCAACCTATCGGCGTCATCTCGATTCAAAGCTATTCGCAAAACGCGTACAGTGATGAAGACCTTTCCGCTCTTCAATCGCTCGCCGACCATTGCGGCGGCGCTCTCGCCCGTATTCGAGCGGGGAAGGCGTTGCGGGACAGCGAAGAACGGTACCGCATCATGACGGAGCAGACGGGGCAATTGGTTTACGATTACGAAGTAGAGTCGGGCAGAATTCTGTGGTCGGGGGCGATCAAGGAAATTACCGGATACGAACCTGAAGAATTCTACAGTTTCACGATCTCGGATTGGGAAGACCATATCCATCCCGACGATCAAAAGCTCGCAGTTCTTCTTCTTGAAGAAGCCATGCAATCGGGTGACCAGTATAATGTCGAATACCGCCTCCGCCGACAAAATAATTCCTACGTCTACGTGGAGGACAACGGAATTTTTGTTCGCAATGAGCTTGGCCAGTCCGTGCGGATGCTTGGAACGATGAAGGACATTACGGAACGGAAAAAGGCTCAGGAGGCGCTGCGACAAAGTGAAGAGCGATTCCGTCGACTGGCAGAAAACGCACAGGATATTATTTTCCGTTACCGCTTATTTCCGTCGCCAGCCCATGAGTATATGAGCCCCGTTGTTACATCCATTACAGGATACACTCCCGAAGAATTTTACAGCGATCCAAATCTCGGCCAGAAGATCGTTCACCCGGAAGATCGATCCAAGATTGATGATGCCAGCCATTCTGCCGGGTTTGCCGGTCCGGCGATCCTCCGATGGGTTCGGAAGGACGGTACGGTAATATGGATGGAGCAGCGAAGTGTCCCGATTTACGATGGCGCAGGAAACACAATCGCGGTCGAAGGGATTGCCCGTGATATCACTGAACGAAAGCGTTCAGAAGAGGCGTTGCGTGAAAGTGAGGAACGCTATCGTGTTGTGGCAGAAACAGCCTCGGATGGATTTCTCACAGTAAATAGTCGGGGAACGATCTTGTTCGCCAATACAGCGACCGAAAAGATCTTCGGTCGGTCTGTTGCGACGCTTTTGGGGCAGTCTGTCGATATTCTTATGCCCACGTTCCTTACCTATATGGAGAGCGCTGGAGACGGAAAGAAAGTCGGACGTAAGCGAAAAGGGGAACCAATCGAGTTGAGGGGGTTGCACAGCGATGGGAACGAGATTCCGCTTGAGTTTTCCTATTCTACATTCACCAAGAACAGTGAACACTTTGTTACTGCTATTGTTCGTGACGTGACTGAACGAATGAAGACTCAAGAGGCTCTCCGCGTCAGTGAAGAACGATACCGGGACTTCTTCGAAGACGATCTTACCGGGGATTACATTACAAAAATCGATGGAACTATTATTGCCTGTAATCCTGCGTTCGCGCGCATTTTCGCATTTCGTTCTGTGGAAGAGGCTCTTGCAACCAACGTATCCCAGCTTTACCCCACGCCGGAGTCACAAAATGAAGTGATCGCTCTTCTCACGCGCGACAAGAAGCTTGAGTACTACGAGCATGAACTACGAAGGAAAGATGGCAAATCAGTCTACGTGGTGCAAAATGCAATTGGGCAATTCGACGACATGGGAAATCTCACTGAGATCAAAGGATACCTTTTCGACAATACAGAACGCATGCAGCTTCAGGACCAGCTTTATCAGGCCGAAAAGATGGATAGCATTGGCAAGCTTGCCAGTGGGATTGCGCATGACTTCAATAATATCATGAATAATATTCTCGGTTTTACCACGCAATTGAAGAAGCATACAGGGGACCAGGCGAAGGTGATCAAGTATGGCGATACTATCGAACGATCTGCAGCAAGAGGGGCGGAGCTCGCAAATCAACTTCTGTCGTTTGTCCGGCACAAAAAGCGAGAGAACGTTCCAACGTTTCTGGGAGAGATTGTGGATGAAGTCCAGACCCTGTGCAGCCAGACCTTTCCAAAGAACATCTCCATTAAGAAGTCAGTGAATGGTTCGCTCCTTCCCCTGATGGGTGATAAGGGGGAGTTGTATCAGGTGCTCCTGAATCTGTGCATGAACGCTCGCGATGCGATGCCGGAGGGTGGAGTGCTCACGATTAACGCAGAAAACCGGATTGTGGGGAAAGACGTGTCCACAAAATTGATTTCAGGTTCGGCGAGAAGATGCATTGAAGTTACCGTCCATGACACGGGGATGGGGATTCCCGAACATGTTCGCGACAAGATTTTCGACCCTTTCTTCACCACGAAGGAAAAAGGAAAGGGAACAGGTCTGGGTCTCTCTATCGTCTTCGGCATTATCAGAAATCACAAGGGTTCAATCCTTGTCTCAAGCGATGTGGGAAAAGGAACAACCTTCTCAATCTATTTGCCGGCTATTCAACAAGGGACCAATGGCGAAGAACAATCCTCAACGGAAGAACATCGAGGAAAGAATGAGCTGATCCTCCTTGTTGATGACGAGGAGAATGCACAGGAACTCGGGAGAGAAATCCTGCAAGACAACGGATATCGGGTGTTGATTGCAGGCGATGGCGAACTCGGCCTTGAGTTGTACAAACAATACAAGAGCGACATTGCTCTTGTCATTCTCGACCTAATGATGCCGAAGCTCGACGGTGGGCAGACATTCATCGAGTTGAAGAAAATCAATCCGGACGTGAAAGCGTTCTTCTGCTCTGGCCACGCTTCGAGCGATGTGATCGGGCCGCTGCTTGCCGAGGAGAATCTGCGCGCTCTCTCTAAGCCCTTCAACATTGATGATTTTGTTCGCACTGTCCGTGAAGTGCTTGACGATGACTAACGTACCTCCTTTGGTCGATATTGGCTAGCTAACCGGCGTTAACCAAGTCCTCTGATTTCACATCATCTTCAGGCGCGGGGGCAACTCTCACAGATTGTAGAAATCAGGAGGCCAAAACCCCAATAGCTCGTCAGTATTTACCGACCCCAAAACTGCGTCAAAACATCCCCATTTTTCTCCTTCTATCGAAAACAAAATGATCCGGGCCCGGCATACGGAGAGCTATGTCTATTTGATTCTCCTCACCGCATTTACTGGAAAAGGGAACTACTTACGAGGAATGTCCGAAGGAGCAGATGATTTTGTCACGAAGCCGTTTGACATGGACGAACTCGCGGCCAGAATTCGTGTTGGGGAACGGATACTAAGCCTCGAACACAAAATCAGTCGGCTGGAAGGCCTCCTCCCAATTTGTGCCTACTGCAAGAACATCCGCGATGAAAATAATAACTGGCATCAGATGGAATATTATGTTGCTGACCGCTCAAATGCTGAGTTTACACACGGCGTCTGTCCTAGTTGCATCGAGAAGATGGGAGGAACGAGGGTCAGGAACATAGAATAATATTCACCTACTGTCTTCCCATAACCACCAACGAGTAATTTGTTCGAGAACATTTGCTCATTCCGCCTCTTTTCCTCTTTGAAGAATCAACAAATCTGGCATTTTCCTTGAAGGTGCAACGCCACTAGTGAGCACGATGAAGGCTCCGCGTTCGGAAAACGAATCAGATCGACTTGAGATATTATCCTTCTTGAACAATGGCGTCTTTCCATTTGAGAAGTAGCCATCAAACAACAAATGCCTGAACCTCAGATAATCGCTTCACCACCGTCCAAAGGTCAGGCTATGCATTTGTCTCAAGCCCAGCTAGTGCTAATCGGTTGCGTGATATTAATACTGATTGCTTTTTTCTTGTGTCTGGTGCTTCTGGTCAGCCCGCGTGCGGGGGAAGAATCGAAAACCGACAATTCGTTGTTTTTTGACACTCGCCGTGATGATAGTGCAATACTGTCACAATTCGCTTTGCAGCAAAGGGTCGAGTCGTATCTGTCGCGAAAGGTCACGACTCTCCTGGAAGAAGTGGCTGGACCTGGCAATGTGATCGTGCGGGTTTCTGCAAAGGTCAACCTCGGAATGACCGATCGTGGTCTTCAGTCGACTAATCCCATGAACACCACTTCCCGAATTGTGTCCCCTCCACAAGGGGGCGGTTCACTGGATCATCCTGGCTCTCGTATATCGGGAACAAACAACATCGATCCATCGGAAGTCAACAAAGGTGTTGTGCGGATAATAGAAAGCCCAGGATTTATTCAACGTTTGTCAATGGCTGTTCTCATCAACGGCATACCGCCAGAATATGGAGAACAAAACGATTCGAATCAGCCGAACGCCCGTTTCAGCCAACAAGTAGACCAACTGATGGAGATCGCAAGAATAGCAGTCGGTTTAGATATCAACCGAAACGACGAAATAACTGTGGATGTTATGCCGTTTTGGAAAGAAACAAATGAAAACGGATTCGTAGCATCTAAATTAACCGATTTCAACGACATACCCAGGATCTTCCCGCTTCTTGGTGCGATGATAGCCGCAATTTTTGCAATGAAGTCGTTGCTCAATACACTCGTGCGGAATATTGAACCTACATGGGGAACAGACGGCCAGGATTTTCAGACTTTCCCTAATTCTGTTTCGGGTGAATGCTTTATTGAATCAAACAATCGGACGGAATCAAGGGAACATATCAGGAGGTTATTCAAAGAGCAACCGTTTGAAAGTGGTTCACTGCTGAGAAGCTGGCTTTCGAACGATCAATAGGAATCCACGTTTATGTCGGAATATCAGTCAAGTCAATTCAACTATGAACGAATGACGGGCTCACAAAAGGCTGCCCTGCTTATCCTCTCTCTTGATATGGACACCGCGAGTGCTGTTCTTGACTCACTCACGCAGGAGGAGATTAAACAGATTTCAAGCGAAATTGCACGATTAGATAGAGTGAATACAAAAACCGCAGATGCCGTCATCGACGAATTCCAGAAACTCATCGCAGGCGATGGCCAGTCTTCTGGATGTGAAAACTCATTGGGAAAGGAAGAGGCTGAGCGATCAACCGACACTAGCAGCGCAGCCGAGATAATGGAACGCACTAGGGTAATTAGCCGTAGGTTTAGAATCCTCGATCGAGTTGATCCTCGCGCCCTCGCTAGGTTTCTTGAAAAGGAGCACCCTCAAATAGTCTCAGTCATTCTCGCAAGTATGCGACCAGAGAGCGCTTCGAAGACTATGCTGGAGTTGTCAGAAGACATCCGAAAAGACGTAGCCAGTCGAATGGCCAGCTTAGGGAAGATATCTCCTTCTCTTCTTGCACAGATTGAGGATGTTATTGAGTCACTGTCACCCTCCGAGTTTTCCGAGAATGCGATCTCCGTCGGAGGTGTGGCATCCGTGGCGGCTATTCTAAATAGACTGCCTAATGCAGCCTCTCAACAACTCATGGAGCATATGGAGTCTGTGCAACCAAATCTTGCCAGTGAGATAAAACGGTCCATGTTCTTATTTCGGGATATCCTACTTGTGAATAACCGCGGAGTCCAAAAGATACTTCGGGAAGTCGATAAGAGGGATCTTGCCGTAGCGCTTAAGGGAGCAGATACTGACGTGAAAGAGAAGATCTATGCAAATATGTCGGGCCGAGCTCAGGAACTGTTGAAAGCAGAGCTCCTCTACACAGGATCCCAGCGTGTTCAAGACATTCAGGATGCCCAGACGCGAATCGCGGAGATTATCAAACAGTTAGTGGAGGCGGGGGAAGTGGTAATCAACCGACAATTCATTACTGAAGTAAGTGGTGATCAACTATATCCCTGAGGGCGCGACTGTTGTTGCACCAGAGTCGGTTTCGAAGACTATGAATTTCTCCATTTGGTGAATATTGATCATCTCATACGTTTGCTGATAACAAGATTCGAATCCTACCACCTAAGAAACCCTATTTTTCAGCATTTTGGTAAACACAATTTCCACAAGCTATGGCATAAGGTTTGACCTATTTGTAGAAAAAACAATCGAAGCAACAGAATGGCCGCTGCCAAATACGACAAACGGCGAGCAAAATGGAAAAAGGGGGAGAAAGATCGTCTTTCGGTCAAGGTTATCATATTTGGGAGTTCACTTTTTCTTCTTCAGGTGGTTGTTATCTATTATCTGACATCAAAGCTGATTGCTCCCATCACGAGTGGAAAACAGGTGGCTATTGCCTCAGAAATGAACGCACCTGTCGCGGAGGTTTTTAGTAAGGGGTTTGACCCGAAGGATAGTGAAACCACTACATTGGGATCAGATGTGAATGATGCAGGTGAGGAGAATTTATACGTCATCAAGGATCTCATAATCAATCCTGCACGAACCAATGGAACCAGATTTCTCTTGACGACCATAGGATTTAGGATGAGTAATAAAGAAGCTTTCTCGGAAATGGAGACAAAAAATGTTCAGGTACGTGATATCTTGAACACGATTCTTACAAGAAAGACCATCGACCAACTGGTCTCTGTCGGTCTGCGAGATTCTTTGAAAGCTGAGATTGAGCATGGAGTACACAAAGTTGTACGAAATGGAAAGTTGCTCAATGTATACTTCAGTAAATTCATTATCCAATAGCGGGGACTCCCGATGCCTGCGCCTTCAACACAATTGCGATGCAACAACGATGGAAACATCGTCGCACGAATATCAAACGGCGCTGTCATCCCCGAAGGAAATTTCGTTAGGTTTGATTTCCAGGGTCCACGGCCCGTATCCCACGAAGTGATAGAAGATGTTAAGGTCATTCACAAGAGTTTTATGGACACGTTCGGCGACTACCTTGCCTTAAGATTGCATGCTAGTGTCCATGTAAGGATAGCCTCTATCAATAAGTTTTTATACTCAAATTTTGTTCTTTCTATTCCGGTACCCAGTTGCGTTTTCTTATGTCCTGTTTCAGGAATGGATGCGACACTAGTGCTTGAATTTAGTCCCACGCTTGCCCTCATGATAGTTGATCGCTTGTTAGGTGGATCAGGTGCCGGCGAATCACACCTGCGGGAGCTAACTCTCATTGAACAAGAAATTGTCAAGACTATTGTACGTCAAGCCGTTGATGCACTTGGACGTTCTTGGAAAAACATTCCTGATCCAGCCGTGACTGTTGATCGATATGAGCGGGGCAAGAACTTCGCGCATCTTATGCCAGAGGCTGAGGATGTATACGTCATCTGTTTTGAAATATACATTGATGATCAACCTTACCAATTGAATTGTTGTTTTCCCCGAATAGTGTGGGAAGCTGTTCTCCACAACCAAACAGTTCAAAACTCCAGTATTCCTGATATGAGAGGTCATGATGAGGAGATCCTTCGTCGGCTACTAGGCACCACAGTTTGTGCAACAGCGACGTTGTATGAAACGACATTAACATTCCGGGAATTGGTGAACCTCTCACCAGGAGACACCATAAAAACATCGGTTCCAACCAACAGCGACATTAAAGTTCTCGTTGGGAATACGTGTCGTTTTTCTGGCAATGTGAGGGTGTCGGAAGGCAGGAGGGCAGTCGAAGTGATAACCGTTCTTCAAGGCACAAATAAGGAGCGAGGAGATAATGGCGGAGATCAATGTTCATGATACTCGATCCCACGATGAGACCGACAAACGTCCGGCAAGGAGTCGGTCGTCACAACACGAGGGGAGTCAACTCGCGATGCCGGAGGAAGTAATCTCGTCAAGAAAGATTCAATCTCTAGAAAATCAGACACGGGAGGATGTGTCCTCCGGAGATATGAATGAACCGAACCTTCGCTTCATGATGGATTTGACTCTTCCATTTTCTGTCGAATTAGGTCGTGTGGACCTCACCCTCCAAGAGATTCTCAATTTGAAACCAGGCCAGGTTATTGAGCTTAAGAAGCTCTCCACGGAACCGGTGGACATTATCGTCAATGGTAAAAAGATGGGCGAAGGCGAACTTGTTATTATTGAAGACCATTTCGGTGTTCGAATAACACAAATCGGTGATCCATCGGAGAATAGCCAACAACGCAGAAAATGAGTGGACAATGTTAACGAGGGACCTCCATCATGATCGGGATTCGATTTTTCTGGGACAAGCATGTTATCACTCATGAACAGAGTTCTCTTTCAGATAGGTGTTCTTGCGTTCTGTATTTCCGTCATCATTCTCATAAATAAACAGTATGACCTGATCGATGTAATTTCGACCTCGTTTATCATTTCCGTGGGGATGACGGCCGTTTGTGCCCTCATGATCACGGTCCTGGCGCTCTTTGCCACCCAATCGGTTAGAAAGGAGAGCGAGACAGATTCAAACTCGGAATAAATTCGAAAACCAGAAGACTCGAATATCATGCGGATTGTGTTCCATCCAATATCCGTGATTTCGGGCTGGAAAATTCTCGTAGAGTGTGCTCATGTGATAAACGGCAGACCGGGTAAGCCGCAGAGGACACTTGCTATCATATTGGCCAACTAAAGATAAACCGATCTGAATCAAACAATGCAAAGAGAGAACCAAGAACACGGTAATCGGTCTTCCGATAACCTCACGCCGGACAAGATACGTGAGCGCGTCCAGACAATCATTCAGTTGCCTGCTCTCCCGACGGTTGCTTTGGAGGTGATTCAAATGGTTGACAACCAGAGAACAAGTGCTTCTTCCCTCGGGAAGATGATTTCGTCCGATCAGGCTCTCACAGCGAAGGTGCTGAAAATCGCGAATTCTCCCTTCTATGGATTTCCCAAAAAAATTTCCACTGTTGATTTTGCCATTGTCATTCTTGGGTTTGATGCACTGAAGGAAATTCTAATAAGTATTTCTCTGGTGAGTTCACTGCAAAAGCAATCAGATTTGTTCGATGGAAAAGCGTTCTGGGATCATGCGATTGTCACTGGAGTCATCGCCCGTCGACTTGCACGCGACCTAGGTTATCGTGTCAGCGGTGAAGTATTTGTGGGCGGATTGCTCCATGACATGGGCGTTTCGATTCTGCATCGCTATTTCCCGAATGAATTCAAGAGGATAGTGGAGATTTCGCGGGAATCTGAGTTGACTTTTCTCGAGGCAGAAGAAAGCGTGCTTCAAACGACACACGCACACGTCGGTGGTTGGCTTGCGGAGCGATGGAATCTGCCAGACCATCTTGCAGAAGCAATCACACAACACCATACTCCTGGAGCGGCAAGGAAAAACAAAGAGTTAGTTGCACTTGTTCATTGTGCCGACGTGCTCTCTACCCGCATCAATAGCAACTCATGTGTGGAATTTGATAAGGGGGTTTCTCTTGATCCGATAGCGTTGTCTCATCTCAACCTGGAAGGCGCAGGCGCACTTCATGAATATGTTGACAGCAATCGGACTGTTATTGAGGAAGATATCGACTTAATTATGGCTATGGGGCATGTTCCCCGCGTTTCGAAATGAAGAACACTGACGAAGAACAAACGGGTAGCCCAAAAAAACGTATGGCGCATGAGAGCGATGTGATCCCCCATTTCGAATCTTTCATCGAAAGCAGAATGAGCTATGTGAAAACGCTGGAGACGGCAATCGAAGCGTTGCAAAAGGAGAACCAACGGCGGGTTCCTAAGGAGCTTCGAGAATCGATTGACGAACTCGTTGCGATGCAGCGACTGTCCAATTCGATCAGCGCCGCCACCGACCCGGAGGGCATTGTGGGAACGCTCATCGAACTGACAAAGCAGGTCATTCCGGTCATCGATTCAAATATTTTCCTGTTTGAAAGCGGTTATGTACCGCTGCATCCCCTTTCCACCCGTTCTTCCCCGCGATTGGTGGATGAAGCACAGGAACAGATGGAGGCTGGAATTCTCGATTGGGTGATGAGTGAAAACAAAACCGTTGTTATCCCCGACCTCGCATATCTCGGGGGAACGGGGTCAACAAGAAACTTTGTCATCGTCCCTTTGGTCATCCGCAATACTGGCCTCGGCGTCTACATGATTCAAACGACAAAGCCGCAATCGGCCTTTTCTAATCAAGACATACAACTGCTATCAGTTCTCGCGAATCAGGCGGCCGTCGGCGTGGAAAACTGGCGGACATTTAACGAACTCGTAAAGGCGAATGCAGATCTCAAAGCGTCGCAGGCTCAAATGATTCAGTCTGCAAAACTTGCTGCCATCGGTGAATTGGCTGCAAGTATAGTCCATGAGATAAAAAATCCTCTTCAGATTTTGATGATGCATTTGGAAATGTTTGAAAAGGGGAAACCTCTGCCCAATTGGATCGACATGCTTGGCCAGCAGGTGAAGAGGCTTTCGGAAATTGCAGGGCGCCTCATGAACTTCGCTCGAAACGTCAACGATGACGGAGTGATGGAAGCCGTGAACATAAATCGGGATATTGAGGAGGTCGTTGCAATGGTGGAACATGATTTCGCCTCCAGCACTATTAATATTATCGTGTCCCTCCAGAAAGAGATTGATCCCGTCCTCGGGAATTCTAATTATCTCCAGCAAGTATTTCTTAACCTCTTTATCAATGCTCGCGATGCCATGCCAAACGGAGGGACTTTGACTGTATGTTCTGAATCAGACAAAGAGTCCGTTATTGTGAAAGTTCAGGACACCGGTGCTGGTATTGATCAGGAGAATCTTGACAAGATCTTCTCAGCCTTCTTTACAACAAAAGAAGCCGGGAAGGGAACTGGCCTTGGCCTTTCTGTTTGCAAGAAGATTGTCGATCAACACGGCGGGAGTATCCGGGTTGAAAGCGAGATCAACAGAGGAACAACATTTGTGATTCAAATTCCGATACAAAGGAAACTAAGATGAAATCGTGCCTCCGTGCACTATTTATTTCACTGGTCTCTGTTGCTTCTTATGCAGGTCCTTCCATAACTGGCATTGGATACAAGTTGCTCCCAAACGAGACAACACTTATTGTTAGCCATGAAGGAAGAATAACGTATAGGGCCTATCACGACAACAATAGAGTTCAAATTCGTTTCTTTGGCACCGCCATGAGTTCCTCTTTGGGAGTTGCAGAGCTAGATTTCAGTTCAAGTAATATCTACAAGATCTCGGTTCGTCCTATTGGCAAGGACACTACGGACATGTTATTGATGTTACGTAATCTCGTTGATGTCGGATATTCTGTTTCAAGACCCGGAGAACTCGTTATACATATTACGGATACAAAAAGTCCCTCGTCTCGTTCTTCCAATCTGAAACAGACGCCGACATTAAGAAATCCTAATGCGCGCGCGGAACCTAGAATTAATGCGGGTTTGGGCAGTACGCAGGAAACGCTCATATCACTTGCAATTGCATTTGTTCTTGCAGGTTGCAACACGGTGCTTGTGCTGTTTCTTCTCGCAAAACGCAGACCGAAGCTGCTATCGGCACGCAGAGCGGTGCACCATCCCCGGCCTGTAACAACTGATTCACAAAATGAACATTTGCGAGCAATGCGAGAACATATTTTGGCCTATTCGCGCCGCGAACCTACCAGGGACATAGATTTTGTTCTGGAGGAGTCCTTGCCCCATTGGAAAATATGAAAGAACGAATGAAAAGCCTTCTCTTAATGAGACTATCTGACCAGTCGTGAAAGGAAACCTGGACATAGGAACCTTTGGCGGGATCGTGTTTGGACTGGCGTCGGTATTCGGTTCGTTTGCTCTTGAAGGAGGAGAAGTTGGTGGACTGGTACTTGTTCCTGCCATGGTAATTGTTCTCGGCGGTACTATTGCTGCGGCCATGATTGGCACCAAGCCCCGAGAATTTTCACAATCGTGGAAACTTGTCCTCCTCACACTCTTTCCTCCCCGCTATGATATCGAGGGTACAATCGATAGTATTGTTCGGTATTCGAATATTGCGAGAAAAGACGGCTTACTTGTGCTGGAAAAGGAACTGCCGCATATCGAGAACTCATTCCTGCGCAAGATCATACGCTTTGCCATTGATGGAACCGATTCTGAGGCACTTCGTTCGATCGGGGAGACTGAAGTGCGGTATGTCAGCGAGCGTCATTCCCGTGGAGCTTCGATATTTCAAAAGATGGGGGGATATTCTCCTACAATGGGAATCATCGGGACAGTAATGGGCCTAATCGCAACACTCGCTTCTGCCGGGCAAGAACCCAATGTCCTCATCCGTCATATTGCAGGTGCGTTCATCGCTACGTTGTGGGGAGTCTTTATGGCGAACCTGGTATGGCTACCGATCGCCGACAAGCTTCGCTCGATCCACAATGATGAAGAATTATATATGGACTTAATTGTCGAAGGTGTAGTAGCCATTCAGAAGGGCGAGATACCATTAGTCATCAAAGCAAAATTGAACAGTATGCTCCCGAGTCAGTTCCAGGAGTTTGTTCTATGAAGAAGCGCCCCGGTCAGCGCCACGAATCCGATAATGCAGACAGATGGCTTTTGACGTATGCAGATCTTGTTACGCTCCTATTGGGGCTCTTTGTCATACTATATGCGATGTCCAAAATTGATGTAGGTCGGTATAATATCGCTATCGCAACTCTCAGCGGCGTATTTGGCAAGACTCCTTCTGGGGTTCTTTCAGGATCGGCGAATGCCATCGAACCGCCAGTGCCAGACATGTTCCGCTCTCGAAGGGTGGTGACCACATCTCTTGAAGGAGTTCTTGCGCTTGATACGCGTAATGGAACCATTTTTCTCTCCCACAACGAACGGGGTGTCACCGTTCATATAATGGATGAACTGCTTTTCGGATCAGGAAGCGCGATTGTTAAGACTGCTGCTAAGGCCATACTTGACAGCCTGTCTTCTGTATTAAAGGAACTTCCGTTTGATATTCGCGTAGAGGGACACACGGATGATGTGCCAATAAAGACGTCAACATTTCCTTCAAACTGGCATCTGTCAGTTGCGCGCGCAGTTAATACTGCACACTATCTGATTTCAGAAAATGGGGTAGCACCGGAGCGTGTGTCTGTGGTGGGTTACGCTGACTATCACCCAATTGCGCCAAACGATTCGGAAACTCTGCGAAGACGCAATCGTCGCGTTGATATTGTGATCATTACGGATATTCCCAAGGAACGATGACCGAGCGTCACTAGCCCTGTCATTCCAAGAAATACGGGAAAAGCGATGGCTTTCTTCTGGGATCTAATTTGAGGTGAATCGAGCACCTACGGCAGCCCTTGGTAGTTGATA
>QKGJ01000319.1 GCA_003251275.1 Ignavibacteria bacterium | reverse complement strand
CTCCATCGCGTTGGGTGTTGGGCCATTACTCACCCAAATGAATAATTCATTCGTGATCCCGGGTGCGACCTATAACCAAACAAGCGGAAACGACCAGGCAACCTCAGGGTTCTCAGGCTTTAATCCGACTTTCGCGCCAACGAATCAGACCGTACGGTAACGAAACTCAACAACCAAGAATCTCATATGAAAAACCAATTCGCTGCCACCCTCTTTTTTCTCATCGGACTCTCTCTGCCGCTGTCAGCGCAGATGCCGCGAACAATCTCGTATCAGGGAATACTGACGGATAGCCTCGGCAACCCCAATCCGGATGGACAGTACTCAATGACCTTCCAGTTTTACACTACGGGCATCGGAGGTACTCCAATCTGGAGCGAAACGAAAACGCTGACGTTGAAGAGCGGACTGTTTTCCACCAGCCTTGGAGATACCAGTCCCTTCCCGTCCGGTCTCCAATTCGATACACAGTATTGGATTGGCACCCAAGTGGGACCGAACCCTGAGCTTGCACCTCGATTCGCATTGAATTCTGTTCCCTACAGTATTGCAGCCGAAAAGGCGGATACAGCGCGTATCGCCGGGTCGATTGCTGCCAACGCTGTTACCAACGCTGGACTTGCACCAAATGCCATTACTTCGGACAAGATCCAGGATGGAACAATCTCGCTCGCGGATATTGGCCAGAACGGCGCGGCAACCGGGCAGGTGATGAAGTGGAGCGGGACGGCATGGGCCCCGGAGAATGATTCCGTTGGTGCAGGAGGCGGTAGCAGCCAGTGGACAACAAACGGATCCAATATCTCCTATAATACGGGGAATGTGGGCGTAGGAACCTCGTTCCCTGCCTATCCACTCTCCGTAATCGGCTCGCTGAATGGATTGCGCGTGGAAACACAAACTACAGGCGGATCGTTGGCGAGCTTCGGTGGAGCGGGCGATTTTGCAATTGATGCACCGGGAGTGATCGGTGGTCGGCTCGTCGTGAAAGAAAACGGAAATGTTGGAATAGGGGTGCAGAATCCGACATTCACACTGGCTGTCAATGGTATCATCAACGCAACGGATATCTACAAGAACGGTTCACCATTCGGAACTAGTCAGTGGACTACAACCGGCTCCAACATCTACTACAACAGCGGGAATGTGGGAATTGGAACCAGCACACCAAAACACAAGCTTGACGTGCAGGGGAATATCAACATCTTCGGCGGCGCCTACCTGATCGACAGTGTAAAAGCTCTATCGACTCCAGGAGACAATGTCTTTGTCGGTCATTATGCCGGTTTCAACAACATCACAGGTTCAGGGTATTCGAACACTGCTGTCGGGGCTCTGGCATTTTATACCAACACAAATGGGTGGATGAATACGGCTATCGGGCACAGGGCGCTGTACTCCAATACAACGGGATATTACAACACCGCGATGGGGAGGGACGCGCTTTACTCCAACACTTATGGCAGAGACAATACCGCTACGGGAAAGCAGGCGCTGTATTCCAATTCCTACGGAGCCTGGAATACCGCAACCGGAACAGAAGCGCTCCTTTCGAACACCTACGGGGCTAATAATACGGCGACAGGATACCGGGCACTCTATTCCAGTACCGGCGCCAGCAATGGCACTGCCAACGGATCATATGCCCTCTTCGCCAATACGACGGGACAGGAAAATACAGGCACCGGAGTAAATGCATTGCGATCGAACAGCACGGGAAATTACAATACGGCAACCGGGGGCGGTAGTCTCTATGACAACTCTACCGGGAGCAGGAATACCGCCGCCGGACAGCTTGCGGTCCCCCACAGCACCACGGGAGACGACAACACTGGCATAGGCTATCGTGCAATGCAAGAAACAACCACCGGCTCTCGGAACACATCTCTTGGGTCCTACTCGCTTGTGACGAACACGACCGGCTCATACAACACGGCAATAGGATACAACACCGGGCCGAACTCAGCCAACCTCTTCAATACAACCTGCATAGGCATCGATGCAACCGCCACGGCGTCTGATATGGTACGGGTGGGTAACGTCTTTGTCAATTCCATCGGCGGGCAAGTTGGATGGTCGACGTTGAGTGACGGACGGTTCAAGGAAGAGGTGAACGAGAACGTGCCAGGGCTGAGCTTCATTACCCGCCTTCGTCCGGTAACATATCGCGTCAACCGGGAGCGCGTGAATGATTTCGTGGGTGTAAATGAACGAAGGACGAAGCTTGCTGGGGAAGGCGCCAACGTCCCACACATGGAGTCCAGCAAACCAGCCGAAGTGACAACAGGATTCATTGCACAGGAAGTTGAAAACATTGCACGTTCCATTGGCTTCGACTTCAGCGGGGTTGATGCACCCAGGAACGACAAGGATATGTACGGCTTGCGCTATGCAGAGTTTGTCGTACCATTGGTGAAAGCAGTGCAAGAGCAGCAGCGAATGATACAGGAGTTGAAGAATCGGATTGAGGAACTTGAAAAGCGCTGATGATCTGCCAACAACGACATCCATCAGCTACGATTTCCAAGGCAGTTGACTATTCATTCGCAGGAACCGACGCGTACGCTACCGCCGATGCGAGGTGCATCATTGTACAGGTCACGTGAGGAAAATGCACCAAACACTTGAAAGGAGTTTCTCTGTGAAAAAGTCATTTCTCTTGGTCATTCCATTATGTGTCCTTCAATCCTCGGACGTCGCCAGGAGCCAAGAGTGGTTCTCGGTCAATTCCGGTGGCGGAAGGGGATCAAACTCAAATCTCATCGTGATCACCACACTCGGTCAGCCGGCAGTCGGGAAAAGCTCAAACGGCGGCCAGGTAATGTGTACCGGCTTCCTTACGGGACTCCCGCTGACGGGTGGACCGGTTTCCGTTTCGGATTCGCCCGCGGAGTCTCTCCCGCTCAGATTCGAGCTTGGCCAGAACTACCCGAACCCCTTTAACCCTTCGACGACAATACGCTATCAGCTGCCATCAACAACGCATGTCACGCTGAAAATCTTTGACCTGATCGGAAGGGAAGTTGCAACCCTCGTTGATGGAGAAATGCCTGCCGGGAAACACACTGTCAGGTATGACGGAAGGAATGCTTCCAGTGGAATCTACTTCTACAGAATCAACTCTGCGCATTTCACCTCGGTCAAGAGAATGGTGCTCATGAAGTAAGCGTGCCACCACCGGAGCCTCACCACCATCGGGCAATATCGAAGACACGCGAGCGGGGATACAAAGTATCCCCGTTTCTTTTGCTCCTCGTCAAATGCCTTCTCTGATTCCAACCGAAGAAATCCCTATATTGCGTCGGGCCGGCACAATGCATTGCAAACCAAAAGGAACTCTTTGTCCCGCCAACAATCATTCGAGGAGATATTCGCAGATGTTGTCCGCGCTG
This sequence comes from Ignavibacteria bacterium, assembly GCA_003251275.1. GTDB lineage: Bacteria > Bacteroidota > Ignavibacteria > UBA10030 > UBA6906 > SZUA-287. The sequence goes on along the minus strand of QKGJ01000319.1, from coordinate 5,786 downwards.
CAGCGCTTTCGCCGCGACCGCTCCCACCCGGTGAATGTCTCTCACCATCGAATCAACGCTGCAGCATTTGTTACGGATCCCGTCTTTCGTATGATGATGAACTTCCCCTGAAACATCTCGCTCTTCAGAAGTTCTGGTCCAACTTGCCGCTTGATATTCCCCTTGGCCCGTTGTTGTCGTCTCCGAAAGGGCGGAACTACAGAACCGTGACGAAACGGAGGGTCTTTCATACAAGCAAAGAAGTACGGCTTGGCCTGATCCCATCAGGGAAGAAAGGAGAGCACGGTTTTGAGGTCGTCACATGTGCGATCGAGCCTGAATACCATTCTGGAATCTACAAACACCTCCAACTTGTTCTCAATCAAAAACCATTTCAGAAGCTTGCTGCCTCTCTCCGGTATGTAATCCTGAAGGGAGACTATACTCAATGCACTCTCATCTTCCACGTAGACCGTATCGATGCCGAAATCGTGAGGAGCGCAAACGCTGCCTCAAAAAATGCGACGAAGTTTTCTCCGACCATTACCAGCGTTTGGCTCTTCCAGGGCGATGACGATGGAAGGTACTACCTTGGAACCAGGAATCCTGAGCGAGGATATTCATTCCGTAAGCTATTTGGAAAAAGCGACATTGCGCAGGAGGTTCTGGGAAGAAAGTTTCGATTTGCTCCATTTTCGTTCACGCAAGTGAATCTGTCTCATGCATCAAACCTTGTCACGCAAGCGAAGAAACTCCTGAAGCTCACCGCATCTGATGTCTTTCTCGATCTCTATTGCGGGTATGGTCTCTTTTCATTGTCGTTTGCCGGTTTTGTCAAACGTGTGACAGGGGTGGAACTCTCGCGTGAATCGATTCAGGCGGCTGCCGCAAATGCGAAGAGACTTCATATAGACAATTGCCGTTTCATCACGACTGATATTTCAGGCGAAACGGTCGGCAGGGTGATGGCAAGAGGCGGATCACCAACAGCAGTACTCCTCGATCCACCGCGCAACGGGACTGCCCCTGGAGTGATTGAAACCATCGCCGCGTACAAACCCGGGCGTGCCGTGCATATTTTCTGTAATATTGATATTCTGTTAGAGGAACTGAAACGATGGGAAGCATCGGGCTTCAGGATTGTTTCCACCGTCCCCGTTGACATGTTTCCCGGAACCTCCACGATCGAAATCGTCACACTGCTGGAACCATCGACATCATGAAACCACTAATTGTCCTCTCCTTCATACTGTGCTCTGTGTTGATGCACGCCGTCGCGGCCCCGTATAGCACGCCAAACACCGGCGTGCAGTGGACCCTGGACAGTCTTGTGATTTACTCATCCGGAACGCTCGTCGGAGGGTTTCCGTCCTATACTCTGACCGATGTCATCTCCGTTTCTCCAAACGATCGCCTTACTATCGTTCCGGGATCAACCATTACGGTAAGTCAGGGAAGTACAAATGGGTTCACCATCTTGGGTGAATTGATAGCCGAAGGAACTCCGACCGATTCGATCATAGTCAAAGGCGCTGTCGCGACCGCAGGGGCGCATCGCGGGTTCCGGATTGAGGATAGCGCCGTTGACTCCCTGACCAGTTTTGCCTATTGCAGAATCCAGGATGCAACAGAGGGGATTCATTGTCTCAACTCCAATCCCACAATCTCCTTTTGCGTCTTTACGAACAACAGCAGTAATGGAGTTCGCTGCTTTAATGCCAGTCCGATCGTTCAGAACTGCATCTTTGTCGAAAACCGACGGAGCGGTATGACAGTCAATCTCAATTCTTCGCCACGTGTCGAAAATAATATCTTTGCGAGGAACAATTTCGAGAACACGAGCCCACGCAATCAAATTACGGTCGGTCCACAGGGAACCAACAACCCCATCATCCGGGGAAATGAGATTTCGAATCAATCATACTATCGCGCCGGGGCCATCAGCCTGGTCAATATTGAATCGGCAGGTGGGTGTGGTGCGTTGGTTGAGAACAACTATCTGCACGACAACAGCTTCGGGATATTGAGCCAGGGCCTCAACATGACACCCAAGATTCGGTACAATCACATTGAAAGAAACCGGATAAATCCCGACCCACTTGTGTCCGGAAGCGGAATTACTATCCAGGTTGGGGGACCGTCAAACGCACCGGTCATTACCGGAAATATCATTCGTGACAACTATTGGGGAATTACATGCTACGCCCCCGGTGATCCGTCGAACTCGCCGCTGCCGAATGTCGGCAATTTGATGAATGCAGACACGAGCGACGATGGCTGGAATATTCTCGAGAACAACAATAACGGAGGAGTGATTTACCAACTCTTCAATAACGCGACGACAAATATCTTCGCACAGAACAATTACTGGGGGTCGGACGATTCGTTAGTGGTTGAGTCATGGATAACACATTCCGCAGATAGCTCAATTTACGGAACGGTGATTTACTCTCCCTTCGGCATCCGGGGGCTCGGTGAGCCTGAGTATTTTCTGGTCGGGCAGCAATCCGATTCAACGGTTCTTCTTCACTGGTCGTTCAGAAATCCTTCCAGCAGCGCAGCGATTCATCTCTTCACAGGCAATGATTCATTGACTCTTTCAGAATTCGCTGTTCTTCCCGGAACCGACACGACACTTGCCATCGCCGCACCATTTGGAGCGTTGAGATATTACGGGCTTGCGTCTTCCAACCGGTTTGGGGTCACTGAAACCACGGTTGTTGCCTTTCGCATCAGCGACATCATGCCGCCTCTACCGCCTCAAGGACTCGTCATCACTGGTAACTTCTTTCCGGTTCGATCGGCTATTCTAACATGGTTCCCAAACTCTGAACCTGATTTGCAAAGATATGACATCTTTCGCAGCCTGGCAGACACGAATCTTCGAGTCCTTCTTGCATCTGTGATTGCGCCTGACACATCATTTCAGGACTCCACCATCGAATGCGACACATTGTACCATTACTGGCTCACTGCAGTCGATACCGCAAATAATTCCAGTGATGCACTATTCCAATCTTTTGCACAACCGTGCCCGCTAAGCGTTGATGACATCGGGTCGATCCCTGGGGCGTTCCACCTATATCAGAACTATCCCAACCCGTTCAACCCACGAACAACAATTCGCTTTGATCTTCCCTATGCATCGGACGTGCGATTGACCTTAGTAAACCTGCTTGGTCAGGAGATTGCAACGGTTCTGTCCGGCCGACTGCCAGCAGGGCGGCACAAAGTGCAGTGGGACGGCTCAAGCTCCGCTAGCGGTCTTTATGTGTATCGGCTTTCGACGAATGATTTTGTTGCGGTGAGGAAGCTTTTGCTGCTCAAGTAGGATGCAAAGACTCAGTGCAGCTTTTCAAACGGGATGTCAATGATTTCATACTTTTGCCAATCCTTGTAATCGAAATGCCACCACTCATCGGGATTGATGCTAAACCCCTCTTCCTCCATCATGGTTCGCAATAGATCGCGCGCTTTTCTTTGCGCCGCGCTGCCCCCTTCATAGCTGGCTGCCGATTTCTCTGTGAAGTCATCGTACGGCGACGGCATCATCACCTCCAACCCGGTTTCCAGGTGGTACAGGCTCAAGTCTACGGCGCAACCCCGATTGTGCTTCGAGCCCTTCTTTGGGTTTGCAACGAATTTTTTTTTCGACGGTGGCGTCGCATCCCAAAATTCCTTTGTCACTCGCCAGGGCCTATAGGCATCAAAAATCAACAGTCCGTATCCATGCCTTTTTGCCTCTCTCTGCACACGAAGCAGAGCACCAGCCGCGGGACGCTGAAGAAACGCCCGGGCTTGCGCATACATGACCATGCCCATGAAGTTGTTCTTCGTTGCGTATCGAATATCGAGATGGATGGAAGAATCAAGCGCTACGATCTCAACCAAGTCGGCTTTCCTGGAGCCGCTTGCGTCCCCGCTTCCAGGAAACCAGACCAGGAGAAACATGCCAATAGCCGCACTGCTGAAGGAATTTCGGATCATTCCTCATACCCCTTTCAAAAAACAAAAAAAAGCGGCTTCGCCGTGAAGCCGCCTTTCCAGATGAACTTCATTATGGACTACATCCAGGGCTCATCGGCGCTTGGGCCGTAAATGGACGGCACTTTTGCGCCGGCAAGGCGCAGATAGACCGAGAGCTGTCCCCGATGATGCACGGAATCCATTACCATTGTCCACGCAAGGTCAAGGATACGCAGATCTCCCATCTTTTTTGGAGCGACCGGAAATTTCACTGTCTTGTTCAGGTCGGCATCGGTTGCCACTCTGAGCTTCGCGGTCATTTCTTTGTGAATGCTCTCGTATGCGTCGATGATCTCCTGAATGGTCTCGGGCGCTTTGGGTGATTTCGAAAAATCCACGTTGCCCCGGAGCGCCATTCCAATCACGGATTCTTCTCCGACAAATGTCCAAGCAGATCACGCGTCGAGCGAGATTTTTCCGAGGGCCGCAAATCCATTTTCTCCTGCGGAATGTTTTTGAGAACCCTGAGAGTCGTCTTGAACTCCCTTTCCCATGTTTGCAGTAGTGACTCCTTCTCCGTCATGGTTGTATCCACCTCTAACATGATTGAGAAAACTGCAGGCTATCGATGGCCGATTCGCGCCTGCAACTGCTCGTTTCTCTGAGCGACCGATTGCGATTTCTTTTGGGACGTTGTGCGTTTCCACTTCTCCAGTGCGACCTGAAGCTGGTCGAAGAACTCCTTCGGCGCAAACGGAAGAAGGCTCATGTCCTTGCTCCGCACCGGGGTGTTGAACCACGGGATCACGACCCGCATCGCGCGAAATCCTTCTTTTAACCTGATGTGGATCTCCCCCTGTTTTGAGCCAAAACCAAATGAGTATGGCGGGAGGATATTGAACACTTCTTTGATCCATTTACCAAACGTCATGTTCTCGTAGTTTTCAATTCTGCTCAGAGGGTCGATGATTTTGTACTTGAAAGGTCTGGCTTTGTTGACCCCAGGGTCGAAAAATCTCAGGCCATCGATCTCTGAGAAATGAATACTCAGGTTTGTTCCATCGCGGAACAGAGCCCGCACCTGATCTTCCATCAGATCATACAGCTTTGGCCGTCCACGCAAGAATGGTACAACACCGAGATACCACAATGAGACCGCGTACCACAAGCAGAGAAGGCTTGCAACGCCAAGGAGCAGTATGATCTCCAAGACATCGGGGTTGCGGGTCCTCCCAAGAAAACGAACATACGCGAAAATCGGCATGATCGGAATGAGCATTGCCAGGAGAGGCGGAAAAATTGCTTTGATGGTTGCCATGAAGCTCCATTTCGCGCTTCCTGACTGGAAGAGCTTCTGCATTGCCACTTCCTTCCGCTCGAAGAAATTCTTCGACTCCTCGCCCGAATAGATTTGCATTACTTTGTTTCCGGACCGACCGAGATATTCTGCCGCCTTATCCCATTCCTCCGCCTTTTCGTAGTGGAATGCGAGGAGTTCGTAGAACTCCACCAAGCGGTCCGCGTACAGCGTTTCGATCGCGTGCGCAATACCGGCATGAAGTTCTTTTCTCTTGTTCAAGAGTATCGTATTATAGGCGACCTCCTGGATCAGATAGTGCTTGAAGAAGTATTCAAAGTCGAGTGCTTCTTCTTTTTCAAGAACCAACTCCAGACTCTGAAGTTCGTTCAGACTTGAGTTCAAGCCCGCGGGTTTCTCGACCACTTTTACCAGCAGCGGCTTGGAGAACTCACGACCGATAACGGAGGCACTGTACAATACATCCTTAATGCCTTCCTGGATGCGATCGATTCGGGCCATGATCACCCCCTGAATAGTCGTG
>QKGJ01000326.1 GCA_003251275.1 Ignavibacteria bacterium | reverse complement strand
GAAGCCGTACGCATGTTGCAAATGCTCAGCGGCCAGACTCACATGGTGCATACCGGTTTTGCTGTAATTAACAATGGTGACGAGAATGTTCGGTCTGGTGTGGAATCAACGAAAGTGACCTTTCGTTCACTTCCGCTTTCTGAAATCAAAGAATATGTAAAAGGGGGTAGTCCGATGGACAAGGCGGGTGCGTACGGCATCCAGGATGATTATGGGGCTGTCTTTGTCACTCGTATTGAAGGCTGCTTCTACAATGTGATGGGCCTTCCCCTCGCCAGTGTGTTTCAGGCGCTCAATAGTTTTCGACAGCAGGAGGTGTCAAGCGTCCGATGAGCAAGAAGATTCGTGTTCTGGTAGCGAAGGTTGGTCTGGACGGCCATGATCGGGGGGCAAAGGTAATTGCTGCTGCGCTACGCGACGCAGGAATGGAAGTGATCTATACCGGATTGCGCAAAACCCCGGAGATGATTGTTGAAGCTGCGCTACAGGAGGATGTCGATGCAATCGGCATAAGCATTCTCAGTGGCGCACACATGACCATCTTCCCGCGAACACTTGAGTTGATGAAACAAAAAGGTCTGAGTGATGTTCTCCTTTTTGGAGGGGGAATCATTCCCGAAGCGGATATTGACCGACTGAAAGAGATTGGCGTGGGAGAGTTATTCACGCCGGGAGCTTCCACTATCGAGATTATTGAATATGTGCAACAATGGTCTGCGAAGCATCAGGACTAAAAGAAATCCCTTTCACGGACATGTGAAAGGGATTAACCTTCAAAAAAAAATCAACTAGGAAATCTTTTTCACGTTCGTTGCTTGTGGACCCTTTTGTCCCTCCTCCACTTCAAATTCCACTTTGTCACCTTCTTGCAACGACTTGTATCCTTCACCAACAATCGACTTGAAATGTACGAAAAGATCACCGCCCTCTTTTCGGGTAATAAACCCGAACCCCTTTGTGCTGTTGAACCATTTTACAACGCCAGTTTCCATGGAACGAGACCTTTCGCGAAATGTGGTACTGTTGTGGTGCTGAAATTTGCACAAGTGTACTAAATAGAAATACCAAACGCAACTTCTACTTCTTGGTATCAGGCGTTTCGGCAAGGATCCTTCTCAAAAGGACAATCTGTCCCAGGTGGTAAGCATTGTGGTCAGCGATTAACAGGGCCTCCCGCAGCAAGGTCTGACCGGTCCCATGGGGAATCTTCACAAAAAGATCCTTGGTTGTATCTAAAATCATCTCCTGGAATTGGTTTAAATCCTTCCGAAAACGAGCAGCACTACTAATCCACATTCCCGGATCCTTTGGTCCGGGCTCGACTGGCCAATAACCATCCGGCCATTCAGGAGAGACGTGCTTTGCGTCGCGGGAGAATTCGAGAATGTCCCACTGGGCAATACGCAGGTGCTCGAGTAATTGCCATGCCGTGTACGGAAGGCCGGGCGCCTTCTGGCCGATGCGGTTCATAGGGATCTTGCTTATCGCCTCATCGAATCCCAAATGTGCCCCTCCTCCTTTCAGGAGATACAGTAAATGTTCTCGTAACGAGGCTTCGTTGATCACTGTCTTCCTTTCGGTGGATGATTGTAAAACTGAACGCCTTACTCGGGTTCCTCCTCCAGCAATTCATGCGTCTCCTCGCGCTCAATTTGGCGTGTCACAACCTGAATACCAGAAGGATCAAGAGGAAAGAGGTCCTCAGCAGAGAATACCTCCCGGAAATCTCGCGCAGTGAAAAAGGGGGTGAACTTGGATGAGATCTCATCCAGTCTACGCAAATAGTACTGAACGTTCTCGTCCGGGAATGTGGGATTCCATTCTGCCGCTTCCCTGCAATTCTCAAAACTCTTGACGTCGGCAGTGGTGCCAGTGATATAGTAGCGAACCCGATCGCCCCGCTTGAAAGACCTACCGGAAGCGATGGCGAGTTCGTATGCTGCACTTTTATTGCGCCGACCGCTGGCCACCTCCTCCTGGTAGTCCGTCAACGTAGTCCGCAACCGCTCTGTCCGGGCAAAATCTCTCACGTCCACTGAGTGTGAAAGGAAACGTTCACGGTATTCAAGAAATACCTTGTGCAGACCTTCGATATCTTCATCCATGATCTTTCGGATGCACTCCTGGACATATTTTCTGCCAAAAGGCTCCATGCTTCGCGAGACGAGAGACGATCCCTTGAACGTGACCACGCCGTCATACGACTGCAGGGAATAATTTTTCATCTTGTAACTCAACATCTTCTTATACCTTCCAGAGAGGGCGATGCTAATCCCTCCGGGAAGTGTGTCAGATAAGCGCTTCACAAACTTTTCCTCTTCTTTTTCCCCGCGTACCGACTCTGGCGGGACAAAAAAGACGCCATCCGTATCAACTTCGATAACGGTGCCACCGGCTTGCCTGATGC
>QKGJ01000007.1 GCA_003251275.1 Ignavibacteria bacterium | reverse complement strand
TCTGCAAAAAATTGGTGGGGTTATGCCAACTCGATCAACAATGCCAATTCTGGAATGTATGTTGTTCGATCTGACAGGCGATGTCTTGACAATATCAGCAACAGATTTGGAAATTGCCTTCAATATTTCTCTAAAGGTAAAGGGAGGGGAGGATGGGAGAATTGCAATTCCCGGGAAAAGAATTGTGGATACGGTTCGAGCGATGCCTGATACGCCGCTAACAGTTGTTACAGATACCAATTCTTTGAAAATATCAATTACGACAGAAACTGGAAAATATTCACTCACTGGAGAAGACGCAAAGGAATTTCCCCCTGTTGAAGAATTTGCGACAAAGATTGAGTTTATTTTAGAGAGTGATGAGCTCAAGAAAATAATAGAATATACCGCCTTTGCAGTAAGTACCGATGAACTCCGTCCAGCAATGATGGGGGTACTTCTTCAATCAAAAAACAAAGAATTGCGGGCAGTCTCAACAGATGGACACCGCTTGGTGCGACTGACAAAAAACATGTCCAAGGCAATACCACTGGAGAGGGACATTATTATTCCCTCAAAGGCTTTGACACTCGCGGGAAAATCCCTTGATCAGGGAACCTGTACGGTGAGTGTAAGTGAGAGTCACGTGCGATTTAATTTTGACAACATAGTGCTGACCTCAAAACTTATTGCCGATAGATATCCGAACTATGAGAGTGTTATACCGCTTGATAACGACAAAGAAATGTCGGTAAACAGAGATGCAATCATGAACTCAGTCCGCCGAGTGGCCCTTTATGCCAGCGCAACAACCCATCAAGTTAGGATGGCTCTTTCTACCGGTGGCCTGACAATCAGTGCGCAGGACCAGGATTTTGGAGGTGAAGCAAAAGAATCTGTCCCCTCAGAATATAACGGCGAATCAATGGAGATAGGTTTCAATGCGACGTATCTCTTTGATATTCTTTCTCATCTTGAAGGAGAACAAGCAACATTCAAGTTCAGCGCACCTACGCGTGCTGGCATTGTTTGTCCGGCGGAGAAAAAGAGCGGGGAGGACGTCCTTATGCTGGTGATGCCGGTACGCTTGAACAACTAGCGTACGACCTGAGTGACGCGAAAGAATTGACTGTTGAATGAATTTAGGACTGATCCGGCTCCGACACTTCCGAAATCATACAGACACGACGATTCGGTTTGCCCCCGGCACGAACGTGTTGCTTGGTCAGAACGGTGAAGGAAAAACAAACATCGTTGAAGCCGTCTCTTATTTAGGTCTAACAAAGAGTTTTTATGCGGCGAACGATGCGGTGGCCTGTCAACTAGGTGCTGAGAGCTTTGAAATTGAGGGGATAATTCTCAGCGATGGGGGAATTGAGCACCACATGCGGGTCGCGTATAGCCGTGAACAAGGAGAAAAGGTCTGTACAGTTAATCATGCCCGCCCGGAATCACTTTCCTCAGTCGTAGGCCGATTTCCAGTCGTCATACTTTCCCCGGAAAACAGTGCTATCACCTTCGGCGGACCGGCGGACCGGCGACGGTTCATGGATATGGTTCTTTCGCAACTTAGCCGACTCTACCTCGATGATATTCTCGAATACCGTAGAGCGATTCGACAGCGGAACCGGATTCTTGGCGAGATAAAAGTGACCGGGGCCCGTCATACGTCCGAGTTGGAACCATGGACGCTCAACATCATCAAATACGGCAGCAGGATAATTTATCGACGCCTTTCATTCGTCCGCGATTTCAAAAACCCGCTGTCAGATTCCTATGAGAAGATTACCGGTGCGGAGGAAGTTCCGGGAGTGAGCCTGACAACTGTTGACGGATTGGATTCGGAGCCCAGTGTCGAAAAAATTGAGTTGAGGATGTCGGAAAAGATCGATGAAGTTTGCGGTGACGAGTTTCGGCGCGGGGTTTCGCTTGTGGGTCCGCACCGGGACGACCTTGCTCTCACCCTCAATGGCAAGAACCTGCAGAGATATGCTTCGCAGGGGCAGCACAAAACCATGTTGATTGCTTTGAAAATGGCTGAGTTCGCTCTGATGCGGGAACAAAGGAACGAGGTACCGATATTCATACTCGACGATGTCTTCAGCGAGTTGGACGAACAGCGGTCCCGGAATCTCATTGGCGTCATTCGTGACTGTGGCCAGACAATCAGTACGACAACAGAGGAATCCCGGTTTCACGGCGCAATAGAATGGAATAGTCAGAACAAAAAATTTTCGGTCAGCAATGGCGTCTGCACGGAAACCTAAAAGAGAAGGGAACCTAAAAGGCTCACCCACGCCAGTGGGGACAGCACTGCAGCAACTCGCACACGCGCTCGGGATTGCAAAGACCCTCAGTCAATATGACATCCTGACCTCATGGGAAAAGGCCGTTGGCGCACCGATCGCTCGCGTCACAAAACCCCTGCGTATTGAGAACAGGGTGCTCTATGTAAGCGTGGGTTCCGCCCCCTGGCGGGCAGAGCTAACAATGAAGCGTTTAGAGATCATCAGGAAAATCAACAGGTTTGCAGGAACAGACGTAATTCAAGATATTCGATTCCGCTAATTGAGAAAAGACCACACCCAAGTATGGAAAAACCAGAAGAAAAGAAAATAGCAAAGGAATATACGGCCCAGGACATTACGGTACTGAAGGGGCTGGAGGCCGTTCGCCGCCGACCTGCTATGTACATCGGCGATGTTAGTGTTCGCGGTCTTCACCACCTCGTTTATGAAGTTGTTGATAACTCGATCGACGAAGCTCTTGCCGGGTATGCAAAAAACATCTCGGTGACCATCAATAAGGACGGATCGGTCACGGTCGTCGATGATGGCCGGGGCATACCGACGGACATTCATAAAGAAGAAAAAAAATCAGCGCTTGAGATTGTCATGACCGTCCTTCACGCCGGAGGCAAGTTTGACAAAAGTAGCTATAAAGTATCTGGTGGATTGCACGGTGTTGGTGTCTCGGTGGTCAACGCCCTGAGCGAATGGTTGGAAGCAGAGGTGTCGCGCGATGGGAAGGTCTGGCAGCAGAAGTACAAAAGGGGCCAGGCGCAGGGGGCCGTAAAAGCTGTTGGGAAAGCGGAAAAAGGGAAGACGGGTACCAAAGTAACATTTCTTCCCGATGGACAAATCTTCAAGAACCGAACGTATAAATTCGAGACACTTGCCGAGCGACTTCGCGAATTGGCGTTTCTGAATTCGGACGTCACTCTCACGATTACTGACAAGCGTGAGAAGAAGGAGGAAAGGGAAGAGTTCCATTTCAAAGGAGGGCTGGTGGAGTTTGTTAAATACATTGACGCTACCCGACCGGCTATCACGCGGAAGGTCTTCTATGCAGTTGGCTCCGACAACGATGAAGCTGGGAGAGCGGTCGAAGTCGAATGTGCATTTCAGTACAACGATCAATACAGCGAGAACATTTTCACGTACGTCAACAATATCAATACGCACGAAGGTGGAACACACCTCGTCGGGTTTCGAACAGCCCTGACTCGTCAGTTAAATAATTACGCATACAAAAATGGAATTGTGAAGGAGGGAAAGATCACCCTCACCGGCGACGATTTCCGGGAAGGGTTTACCGCCGTCGTTAGCGTGAAAGTTCCCGAACCACAATTTGAAGGTCAAACCAAGACGAAGCTTGGTAACAGCGAGGTGAAGAGCATTGTGGAAGGTGTTATCGGGCCTGCACTCGCATCATGGCTTGAAGAAAATCCTGGCGACGCCAAACGAATATTGGAGAAATCATTGCGTGCCGCCGAGGCGCGGGAGGCGGCGCGGAAAGCGCGTGACCTTACACGGAGAAAAAATGCCTTAAGTTCTGGCGGTCTCCCGGGCAAGCTTGCTGACTGCTCCATTAACGACCCGGCGCATTGCGAATTGTACCTTGTGGAGGGTGATTCGGCGGGGGGTAGCGCCAAGCAGGGCCGTGACCGTCGTTTCCAGGCAATACTTCCGCTCAAAGGAAAAATCCTCAATGTCGAAAAGGCCCGCCTCCACAAAATTCTGGAGAACGAAGAAATACGAAACATCTTTACTGCGATTGGCGCGGGGGTGGGAACGGAGTTCGACCCGACTAAGGTACGATACGGAAAAATCATCCTCATGTGCGATGCCGATGTTGATGGCTCCCACATCAGAACATTGTTGTTGACTCTCCTGTTTCGCTATATGAAGCAACTCATCGAGCTCGGACACATTTATATCGCGCAACCGCCACTTTATAAGCTGAAGAAGGGAAAACAGGAAGTGTACGCGTACGACGAGGAGGAGCGAGAGGATGTGGTGAAGCGACTGACGCAAGGGAAGAAAGGAGGAGAGGGGGAGGTCAACGAAGAGATCGATGCAGCAACAACTACCAACGGAGTTGCGATTTCACGATTCAAGGGTCTGGGCGAAATGAATCCGGAGCAGCTGTGGAGTACAACGATGAACCCGGAAACAAGGACAATCCTTCAAGTCACCATTGAAAACGCAGCCGACGCAGACCGCACGTTTTCAATTCTCATGGGGGATGCGGTGGAGCCACGTCGTGACTTTATCGAAAAGAACGCTAAATATGTGCGGAACCTTGACGTATAGCCGGAACACCGTATTTATTTTTCTACTGGAGCTCTTTTATGAACATTGAAAAGTTGTTGCACGCCTTCAACCAAAACCACGTACGATATGTCGTTACGGCGGTCGAAAAGAATCGCAGGCACGAAACATCACGGCGGGTGAAAGTGGAAATCGAGCCCACTCCATTGAATGCGTTACGCGTTTTGAACACTCTCCGACAAACCGGTTTAACCAGGGACGACATGACCCTCCAGGAGGTTTTCGAATCTCGCGAAATCCCATTGTCGTTAGTCAACCCCGCGATGAGCGCGAAAGTTACACTGGGCAATAACTTTTTCAACCGGACCTGGTACAGGAAACATGAGGAGGAAATCGGAAAGATTTCTGTTTTCGTGGCGAAGAGTGTCGACCTGAAGACTGCCCTTGCTCAACGAGATTCCCGGGGACGCCTACGCCTGTATATCGCACACAAAGAAGCACAGCACTAGCACCCCCCAGCGCATCCAGTAATCCAGAGAGAAAGAGACCTCAAAGCAAATGGCATCACTAAGCGAGAAGATAATTCCCGTCGATATCGAAGACGAGATGAGAGGGTCGTACATCGATTATTCGATGTCGGTTATTGTAGCGCGCGCTCTACCCGATGTGCGCGATGGATTGAAGCCGGTTCATCGACGCGTCTTGTTCGGGATGCATGAGCTTGGTCTCGCCTCTAATCGTGCCTATAAGAAATCCGCCCGTATCGTCGGTGAGGTACTGGGAAAATACCATCCGCATGGCGATACCGCCGTGTATGATACGATGGTAAGAATGGCACAGGAGTTCTCAATGCGCTACATGCTTGTGGACGGTCAGGGGAATTTTGGGTCTGTGGACGGCGATTCTCCTGCGGCAATGCGTTACACCGAGGCGCGCCTGTCAAAAATCGCCGAAGAAATCCTTCAGGACCTCGAGAAAAACACCGTGGATTTCGCCCCGAACTTTGACGACACGCTGAAGGAACCGTCTGTGCTTCCCGCGATGGTTCCAAATCTTCTCGTGAATGGCACAAGCGGCATCGCGGTCGGAATGGCGACAAACATCCCCCCACACAATCTGTCCGAAGTCATCGACGGATGCGTCGCGTACATCGGCGACGAGAAAATCACAGACGAAAAACTGATGAAGTTTATCAAGGCTCCGGATTTTCCGACCGGAGGCATTATTTATGGTTACGACGGAGTGAAGGATGCCTATACCACCGGACGGGGAAGGATTGTTGTTCGTGCGAAAGCAAGCATTGAAACCGGTAAAGGGGATCGTCAGAGTATTGTCGTAACAGAAATTCCGTATCAGGTGAACAAGGCGAATCTTCTCGAGCGCATTGCTCTTCTGGTGAACGAAAAGAAGTTGGATGATATTTCCGACATCAGGGATGAATCAGACCGGGATGGACTTCGCGTTGTCATTGAACTCAAGCGGGATGCAAACGCAGAGATAATTCTGAACAATCTCTACAAGCACACGCTTATGCAAACGACCTTCGGCGTTATCACCCTTGCGCTGGTTGACGGCCGGCCGCAAATTCTAACACTACGACAAATCGTCGAGAAGTTCATTACTCATAGAAACGATGTTGTTGTTCGACGTTCAAAGTATGAACTGGACGAAGCGGAGAAACGCGCCCACATTCTTGAGGGCTACATCATCGCACTCGACAATATCGATGCGATCATCAAGCTCATCAAGGCATCGCGCGACACAGAGACCGCAAAGAACGGTTTGATGAAGAAATTCAAACTCTCGGAAATCCAGGCAAAAGCAATACTTGATATGCGCTTGCAACGGCTGACGGGACTTGAACGGAAGAAGATTGAGCAGGAGTATCGGGACACCATAAAACTGATTGAACGGCTAAAGGCAATCCTCAAGAGCAAACAACTTCAAATGCAGATCATCAAAGATGAGCTGCTCGAGCTCAAGAAAAAATACGGCGATGAGCGCCGGACCGAGATCATCTACAAGGCGGAAGAGTTTCGTATTGAAGATATGATTGCGGAGGAGCAGGTCGTGGTGACCATAAGTCACAACGGGCTGATCAAACGGTTTCCAGTGAGCGGATACCGGAGGCAATCTCGGGGTGGCCGGGGCAGCACCGGGGCAGGAACACGTGAGAATGATTTCATCGAACATATGTTCATTGCGGCAACACACGACTACGTTCTCCTTTTTACCGACAGAGGGAAGTGTTACTGGCTCAAGGTATTCGAAATACCGGAAGGCGGAAAAACATCCCGCGGCAAATCAATTGCCACACTCATTTCAAAAAGTCCTGAGGAGGCGATCGCGTCGTTTGTTTCCGTCAAGAATTTCTCTGACCCGCTCCACGTACTGATGGTCACCGAAAAGGGATTGATCAAGAAGACAGCTCTTTCGGAATTCAGCAATCCACGAAAAAGTGGCATCGCCGCGATTGGACTTGGAAAAGGCGACCGCCTCATGGATGTCCGACTCACAGACGGCTCACAGGATGTGGTCATTGGGACACGCGGAGGCGTTGCAATTCGATTCCACGAGCAGGAGGTTCGCTCGATGGGTCGGTCTGCTTCCGGTGTTCGTGCCATTAAGCTGGGGAAGAACGATGTGGTTATCGGCGCCGTGGTGCTGCGTCGGACAGGTACATCGATTCTTGTTGTTACGGACTTGGGTTATGGCAAACGCAGCGAGACGGAGGAATATCGTGTGAGTCACCGCGGTGGGAAGGGAATCATCACGGTAAAGACAAGCGAGAAAACGGGCAAGATGATTGCTATTCGTGAAGTTGTCGACAATGACGACGTTGTGATTGTGACGAACAACGGTATCGTCAACCGTCAGGATGCGGCAGAAATACGTGTTGCAGGACGAAACACGCAAGGGGTTCGACTTGTCCGGCTTGATGCTGGTGACACGATAAGTGACGTAGCTGCGGTGATTTCGGAGGAAGAAGAGGAAAAGGTTGCCGCTGAGGCGGAGAGCTCTACAAGCCCGAGCGACCCGGGTCTCTTTGATGGCGGGGAAACGGCTACGGACACGGCTGGCTCAATAGAAGATAAGCCGTCACCGGCCAAGAAGACCAAAGGGAAAAGTGAGGGCCAGACGCTCCCAACGAAAAAGCTACCAAAGACAAAAGGGAAGAAGAAAAAGGGAAGGAATAAGTGAGGACAGGGCGTCCATAGATTGCCGGACTCTTTTTTCCTCGGGAGAACTTCCGCGGGAGTGAATAAGGGGGATTTCCTACAAGACCTGGACCTCGCTGTCAGCCAGGCTTTCATCAATAACGATCTTCAACATGTGGTTTCCGATAGCCACATAACGCAGGGCCGCTTTCCTCTGTGTTTGCGAATTCTCTTCTGTCATTTTCATTTCTAGCAAGCGGCGGTATGATTGAGGCGAAACGGTCAGAGCCACCGGTGCGTTTCCGCACCTGTCCGCGTATTCCGTCACCTCGAAACTGATTGCCTCGACTAGGTCAAAAACTGGTTCCATTTTTTCTCCCCCGATCTTTGTTTAACGACGGCAACATGGTATTAAAGTTTGATCGGGGGGTTCATGCGTGATGTCACATTAAGATATACCCATGTCGAAACCACGCCCAAGCGAACTCAGTTCAAGAATTTTAGTGATCACGGCAATGTGATCTCAACCAAAAACGAAGAGACATCGTTCACCGCGCCACCCGCACTTTGCCTGCGCCGCTGGCAGAGTAGTAATTCGCATCATACATCGCTTCCGCAACCACGGGTGCGTGCATAAACTCGCCCTGCGTTATTGCACGAACCAGGTAGTAGAATACCTGCTGCTTCCTTCCTTTGAAACTGGTGTAGAGATTCATCCGATCATCTCGAATATCAAGATACTCAGGAGAGGATGCGTTCTTGATAAAGGAATAGTTGGTCGTCTCCGTCAAGCGGGGATTCTCAATTTCAAAGCCGGCGGGCAGCATATCCGTGATTGCAACATTTTCCAGAATGTCGACATTGCAATTGATGGAAATGCGAACAACAAGAAGGTCATTTTGCTTCACGGTGGAAAGACTCACGGTTGCTCCTGCCCTGTCGAGATACTCACGCCGAACCTGCAGATTTTTGTCTTCTATTGGAATGTGACCATCTTTACGAATGCCTTCCGTCACCAGGGAATAGTAGACTCGGCCTTCGCCTCGTGTCGAGAGAGTAATGGATTTCCCGAAGGGATCAATCTTCCATTTCTTATTCCCCCCCTCATACGCTAGTTGTTGGTCTCCGACATTGATGGTTCCGGATACTTTCGTGGAGGAGGCCATTCGTGCGGCTTTCCCGAAGGCGAGCAACGTAAACGCATCGTCCTGGGTGCTATACCAGCGATACCTTCGATACGTTTTAGACAGGTAGTCCATGTAGCGCGGAATATCGTTGTTGTTGAGGTCTGTGTCCAGAAGGACATTGAGGATCAACGCGTTTGCGCGCAATGGTGAATCGAAGTTATATCCGCTCGTACGGACGGGCTCGGGCGTAGTGAATTGCGGAGGGAGAAGTTCGGTGTATGTCCGGCGATCTCCGGCAAGTGCGAACGACCCTGCAAGCAGATACCGTGTATCGGTCGTTAGAAGTGACTTCTCGGCGCGATAATAATCCATCAGCTGCTTCTCG
>QKGJ01000067.1 GCA_003251275.1 Ignavibacteria bacterium | reverse complement strand
AAAGATTCTCTATCCAATGTTATATTGCACAACACTTATTTTTTTCCTTGCATGAGAACAGTAACCCTACGTTCAGGAAATGCGATTAGTGTAGGGAAGATCCTGTGTCTAGGAAGGAACTACGCGGAACACGCCCGGGAAATGAACAGTGAACTCCCTGAATTCCCTATCGTGTTCCTGAAGCCATCAACAGCTCTGCTTTCTGACGGTGGTGGCATCAAAATCCCTTCGTTCTCCAATGAACTCCACTACGAAGTTGAACTTGTAGTCCTTATCGGAAAAGAGTGCCGGCACGTTCCCATGCAAGATGCCTGGGATCATGTCGCTGGCTATGCAGTAGGCCTTGACATGACGCTGAGAGATATTCAGTCGGAGGCAAAGAAACGCGGTTTGCCATGGAGTGTGGCAAAAGGGTTTGATACTTCTGCTCCTATTTCTACAATAGTGGAAAAAAGTGCAGTCCCGAATCCGGGCCGGCTATCGCTCTCACTCTCCGTAAACGGCAAAATCCGACAGAATTCGAACACGGAGAAGATGATCTTCACGATAGATCATGTGGTATCATATTTGTCTTCTATCTTTACTCTAGAGAAAGGGGATCTCATTTTCACCGGAACGCCGGAAGGTGTTGGTGCAGTTGTACCGGGAGACATTCTTGAAGCCAAACTTGAATCGGTTGGAACTCTGCGTGTACATGTAGAACATCCGCTAAAAGAAACGTAGATGGAGTGGGCGCGCGGGATCCGATGATCGGTCGTAAAGGATTCACCAACCATGGCAAAAATAATCGCGGTCGCACTCCCCAAGGGAGGAGTCGGAAAGACCACTACCGCTGTTAACCTTGCGGCAAGTCTCGCCGTCGCAGAACAACGAACGCTACTTATCGATATGGATACGTTCGGTGCTTCAGGCCTCTCGCTTGGATTTACCAATGGAACCATCAAGGCTGGTTTGTATGAAGTGTTCAACTTCGTCGCCGGTATTCAGTCTGCCATCCACAAGACTGAACTCTCCTTTCTCGATATCATCCCCATAAACGTACAATCGTTGCATGCAGAAGAGCGGCTCACACGCCTTGCCGATAACCGGTCAATGCTGAAAAATTTTCTTCGCGCGATCGTCCATCAGTACGACTATATCATCCTGGATTGTCCACCTGTGTTGCGCGGCCTTTCCACGAACGCTCTTACTGCCGCGGACTCAGTACTGATGCCTGTCAAATCCGGGCATTTTGCTCTTGACGCCGTCGACAAACTTTTCACCTATCTTGAGTGGATTCGCGAGGTTGCCAACAAGAGCCTTCAAGTTGAAGGAATCCTCATCACGATGCATGAACCGAATACCCGCGTCACCGATATCACCATGAGAGAATTGCAGGCAAAGTATCGTCGGCACATGTTCAGAACATTCATACCGAAAAACATATCATTGGGCGAGGCAAGCTTCTACGGCAAAGCTGCAATCATGTATAAGGTGAACTCACGCGGTTCTGTTGCATATCTAACCCTCGCAAGAGAGATCATTGCACACGCCCGCGAAGAACAAACTCTGAAACTCCAACCATCGATTGTCCAGGCTGCCGTTACGCAAGCGCAAACGGTGATATGAGGTAGATGAAGGCTCAAGTGTTGAAGTATGCAGTGCTGCTGACAGTTTGTGGATTTTGCACCTTCTTGGTACCGCGGACAGCCGCTATACTCCCCCTGTCTTCGACATTACCTCCCCCCCCTTCCATCGCGGCGCTATATGATACGATCGCGACAGACCTTGGCGACTACGCGTGGCCAATCAACGCACGACCGAAAATCACCTCAACTTTCGCTGAGTACCGGGCCACCCATTTTCATGGGGGAATTGATATCGGCACCGGAACGCGAACTGGTTTTGAGGTGTATGCTTCCCGCGATGGCTATGTGGAAAGAATTCGTGTTAGCCCGATTGGGTATGGAAAAATTCTTTATCTCCGTCATTCCGATGGGTATGTCACCACGTATGCTCACTTAGACCGGTTCAGCCAAATCCTTGACGAGCGCGTACACCGGGAACAGAAACTGAAAGAACGGTACCCGATTACCATAGAATGCTCTCCCGACGAATATCCGGTCAGGAAAGGGGATGTTATCGCCTATAGTGGTGAAACGGGAGCGGGCTCGCCGCATCTCCATTTCGAAATTAGAGACCCGAACAACAATTTCATCAATCCGTTCCTCGGCAAAGGTCTCTCCGTGAACGATCGGATCTCTCCCACCATTTTCAAGCTTGGGATCGTCCCGCTGGATGAATCATCCTTGGTGGACGGGACATGGGGTTTACGCACGTTCAAACCCAGGACCATCTCATCTAGAAAATTCAAACTCTCCCAACCCATTCATATCACCGGAAACATTGGATTTGCAATCAGTGCACGCGACCGCAGTGCGGAGTCATGGATGCGGGGGGTCTATCGGCATCGGCTGTTTATCGATGACGATCTTCTGTTTGAAGTCAGATTAGACCGGGCGCCAAATGACGATGCACACCAAATTCAATTGTACTACGAGCCTGATCTTTTGCTGGATGGAGCTGGCAAGTTCGAGAGACTCTATGTTGATTCGCATAATGCACTTCCGTTCTATCAACCTCAAGGAGACAAGAGCGGTGTAATCTCGTCAGAGAGATTTGTGCCGGGACCACATCGCCTTCGAATTGTTTCGAGCGATTTCAACAATAACGAGTCTGAACTGACGGCAACGGTCGTCTTCAATCATCCGCCGGTTCCTCACTTCGAGGTCGAAGGAAATGAACTATCGGGTTTTCTTGCCGACAACAATCTCGAAAAGATCCATCTCTTCACGAAACAATTCGAGGCAAAGAAGTGGCGTCGGAGAACCTACACAGTTCATGAATATAGGAGAGGGGACTCCATTAGTATCCCATTTCGGACGGAAAATGTTGACGTTCTGAAGATGATTGGAGAAAACAAATGGGGTTCGGCGTCCCTCCCGCTGATTAGGTTCTTATCTCCACCGCATGGAACTCCCGGCAGACTGAAGGTGACACCGCAAATAGGGAGAGAATCTGTGCAGCTGAATATTATGACAGACAAGGTATTTGATCTGGCTCCGAGAGCATTTCTGTACGAAGGCGAGAAGAGGAGGGAGCTTGTCCTCCAGCCCAAGGATGTGGGCGAGTATGTCGCTGTGTTTCGCCCCCTGGAGACATATTCCGGGACGCGGCGAATCGTTGTTGATGCGATTGTTAATGGAAATGAGGTACACGACTTGAAGGAGTTTAGTATCTATCCAATTGTTTCCGGACACAGCGACACTATGCTTATCGACGCCGGGAGATTGCGATTGTCGTATGGTCCCGCGACCGCATTGAAAACATTCTTCCTGCAGGCTTCAAAATCGGTCAACGGACAGGGAGTCCTTTACAACCTCTCCCCACTTAGGACAGTTCTTCAACAGCCGATGAATGTCCAGGTCCTCGTCGACTCGGCGAGAAGGGGGCAAGGCCTGTACTTCGATGATCAACTTGTCGCGCGGGGAGACTCGACGAATGTGTTGGCGGCAAACATGCGATACGATATTAGCACGATTGCTGTCCGCATAGACGATACGCCCCCTCACATTGCGAATGTTCGGATTCGCACGATTGCGAGAAGGCTTCCTTCGGTGTCGTTCTCGTTTAGCGATGACCAATCCGGCATTGAATATAATGAGCTAAAAATGTACATTGACGGCGAATTTGTTGTGCCGGAGGTAGATGGAGAACATCACCGGGCTACCTACATCGCGCAAGAGCCACTCGCACCAGGGTCACACCTCCTCACCATCCGCATCAAGGATAAAATGGGTAACAGCGTGGATCTACAACGAAAGCTCAAAATCTTGTAAATCCGCCATCCTGGTAACTTCTTGTCACCCAAAGAGAAAAGCTGAACGGAGCACCATCGTTGTCTGAAGATCCACACTCCTCACTGGAAAAAACGTACTCTCCGCACCAGGTAGAACAAAAATGGTATGCCCACTGGGAGAACAACGGGCTCTTCCATTCTTCAGTCCATTTAGAGAAACAACCATACACCATCGTTATCCCCCCTCCCAACGTCACCGGCGTTTTGCATATGGGACATATCCTGAACAACACTCTGCAGGATGTGTTTATCCGCTATGCCCGCATGATGGGCTACGAGGCATGCTGGATTCCGGGAATGGACCATGCAGGAATTGCAACACAGAATGTCGTTGAGCGAGAATTGATGAAACAGGGGAAGACGCGCTACGACCTTGGTCGGGAGCGATTCCTTGAAAAGGTATGGGAGTGGAAGACGCAATATGGCGGCGTCATCATCCAGCAATTGAGAACCCTCGGCAGTTCGTGTGATTGGGATCGTGAAAAGTTTACCATGGATGAGCCGTTGTCTCAGGCGGTGCAAGAAGTGTTCATTCGACTTTTTGATGAAGGTCTCATCTATCGCGGAAAGTACATTGTGAACTGGTGCCCAAAGGACCACACGGCAATTAGCGATGACGAAGTTGAACACAGCGAGCAAATGGGAAAGCTCTATTTTGTCAAGTATCCTATCGACGCAAAGTCATTCGCAACAGTTGCAACCACCCGCCCGGAGACAATCCTCGGCGATGTCGCAATTGCCGTCCATCCAGGCGATGAACGCTATGCATCGCTTGTTGGTACGATCGTACGGGTTCCTATAGTCGATCGACCGGTCAAGATCGTTGCAGATGATTATGTTGACCCAAAATTTGGAACGGGGATGGTGAAAGTAACTCCCGCTCACGACCCAAATGATTACTACATAGGACAGCGTCACAATCTTCCACAGTTGAACATCTTTGATATCTCTGCAAAGTTAAACGACACAGTCCCCGAAGAGTACCAAGGACTTGATCGATTTGCTGCACGAAAGAAGATTGTGGCAGAACTTCAGCAACAGGGTCTTCTGCTGAAGGTGGAAGATCATTCTCATAGCGTTGGAAAATGTTATCGATGCAATACCATCATCGAACCGTACTTATCCGACCAGTGGTTTGTCAAAATGAAACCCCTTGCGGAGCCAGCGCTTGAGGCTGTAACCGATGGGACCATTAAGTTCTATCCCGAGCGCTGGAAGCGGGTATATGAACACTGGATGACCAATATACGCGATTGGTGTATCTCGCGGCAACTCTGGTGGGGACAACGTATCCCTGTTTATTATACACCTGACGGCTCCTTCACCGCGGCTCGAGGCGTAACCGAGGCACGGGAGAAACTCGGCCTGCCTGAGTCAACGCTGTTATATCAGGATGAAGATGTACTCGACACGTGGTTCTCCTCCTGGCTCTGGCCATTCTCAGTTCACAACTGGCCAAATCATTCCCGGCATAAGACCGAAGCCGATCTTCGATATTACTATCCGACAGAGACTCTCGTTACAGGGCCGGACATCATCTTCTTTTGGGTGGCGCGAATGATTATGTCGGGCTTGAAGTTTGGTCCTAGTTTTACCGGCACGAACAAACCCTCAGCGAATGTTCCGTTCCGCAACGTCTACTTCACCAGTATCATCCGGGATGAAAAGGGACGAAAGATGTCCAAATCCCTTGGTAATTCTCCTGAGCCGCTGGAACTGATTAAGGAATACGGCGCGGATGCAGTGCGCTTTACCATTCTTTACCTCGCACCCCTTGGCCAGGATGTTCTCTACTCTGCGGAGAAAAATGAGATCGGTCGGAACTTCGCAAATAAGATTTGGAACGCTGCCCGCTTCCTTTTGATGAATCGTGACCAGCTTGAGCTTGTTCCAGGTCATTCTTCTGACACAACAGGTTTCAAACTTGATCATACGGATCTCGCCGATCTGTGGATCATTTCTCGCTTCAACTCCACTTCGTCCGAAGTGCTCGCCGCACTGAAAGAATTTGAAATCAACAAAGTTTCAAAAGCGCTCTACGATTTTATCTGGCATGACTACTGCGATTGGTATCTGGAGATGATCAAATCCAGATTGTACGGGGTGGAGCCACTCTCAACGAAGAAAGTCGTTCTGCAGCGCGCCCTGGATATCTTCGACGGATCTTTGCGCCTGCTGCATCCGTTTATGCCGTTCCTCACGGAAGAACTGTGGCAGCACCTTGGAGAACGCAAGCCCCTTCAGACCATCATGCACACTCATCTTCTTCCTGTCGATCACGAGTTAATTGATCGAGTAGTGGAATCTGAGATGAGCTTTGTCCAGAATATGATAGAATCGATCCGCACCATTCGAAGCTCCATGAATGTTCCTCCATCGAAGGAAATAGCAATTAGTGTTCGACTTGGGGCGGACAAAACGAAGGAGAGTATTCTTCGGTATGCCGGATATTTGACACGTCTTGCCCGCGTTTCGGATATTTCCTTTCTCGATGTCAATATCCAGCCGAAACAATCCGCATCTGCAGTGGTTGAAGGAACTGAATTCTTCATTCCTCTCGGCGGACTTATTGATTTGGACAAGGAGCGGGAACGCCTCAATAAGGAGATGCAACGCATTACCGGGCTTATCGAAAGCATCGAAAAGAAACTGCACAACAAAGGTTTTCTCTCCAAAGCTCCTCCAGAAGTTGTGCAAAAGGAACAGGTGAAGCGGGATAATTTCGGCGAGACCCTGGAAAAGCTGAAGAAGAATCTCGAGACTCTTTCTTAGTAAGTCCGAGAAACCGTCACCAAAACAAGCAGGCTCCCCAATATGAAAACCATCAGCCTTTCACTCCTCTTCATCACTGTCGTTGGCAATAGTTCCTTGGTTGTCGCCCAACCACTCGCGTCCGACTCGATCGCCGTTATTGTTGAGAGGATTGTTGATGAAGGAATGCGCAATTCACACGTTATGGATATCCTCGAAACCATGACCGACCAATACGGCCCTCGCCTTACCGGTTCGCCGCAGTACAAAAGAGCCGCACTGTGGGCGAAGAACAAGCTCGCCTCGTTCGGCCTTTCATCAGCCCACCTTGAAGGATGGGGACCATTCGGAAAGGGTTGGACTCTTAATCGCTACAGCGCCAACATTACTTCGCCTGTAGCATGGCCCCTCACTTCGTTCCCGAAAGCCTGGAGTCCCGGCACATCCGGCACCGTTACCGGGGACGCAATCTACGCTCATGTTGAAAACGACAGCACGCTTGAAACGCTGAAGGGAAAGCTCAGAGGTAAGTTCGTTCTGTTGAGTGAACCACGCTCCATCGAGCCCCCTTTTGAAGCGGCAGGCTCACGAGAAGCTGACTCGAGTCTTCTCGAAATGGCAAACGCCGATTTTCCTCGTCCTCGTGGAAGGCGGTTTTTCAGGCCGAATAGAGAAGAGTCATTACGAGGTTATGAGCTGATGGAGATGGCGCGCAAAGAGGGAGCCCTCGCTCTGATGAGCGCCAGTCGTGGCGATGGTGGAAATGTCTTCGTGCAGGGTGCGAACGTTCCCTATCACCCTGATACAGCAAGAGATAACCGTAAGGGGGTTTATGAAGTCGGCGCACCGCAAATTCTGCCGCAGGTGTCTATTGGCTCGGAGCATTACAATAGAATTGTCAGGCTGCTTGAGAAGCAAGTCCCGGTAACTCTTGAAATGAACATCGATGTCACATTCTCAAGAGTCGACTCAGGTTATAATATCATTGCGGAAATTCCGGGAACGGATCTCAAGGATGAAGTGGTGATGATCGGGGCACACTTTGATTCATGGCAGGGAGCAACTGGCGCTACTGACAACGGAGCGGGCAGCGCCGCCTGCATGGAGGCGATGCGGATTCTCAAAACAGTCGGAGTGCAACCGCGACGCACTATTCGGATCGGGCTCTGGGGTGGCGAAGAACAGGGTTTGCTTGGTTCGGAAGCGTATGTGGCACGGCACTTCGAAATGAAACAGTCATCCCATGAGGATAGCAGTTCGAACAAGGTTGCATTAACCCCGGAGGGAGAGCAATTCTCGGTCTATTTTAATATGGATAATGGAACAGGAAAATTTCGGGGTGTCTACCTCCAGGGGAATGAGGAAGTCCGCCCGATTTTTCGCAAGTGGCTTGAACCATTCCGGAGCGTCGGTGCGTCAACCCTGACATTATCGAACACCGGAGGGACTGACCATCTTTCATTCAATCGAGTAGGCTTGCCGGGATTTCAATTCATTCAGGATGAAATAGACTACTCGACCCGGACACATCATTCCACAATGGATCTTTACGACAGGACAATTCCGGATGATCTAAAGCAGGCCTCAGTGATCATGGCGTCCTTCGCTTTTAACGCAGCGATGCTGGAAGAAAAAATTCCTCGCAAGCCCTCACCTCATTGAAGTTTTTCAAAAGCAAAATCAAAGGGCGCACTTCTCAGCCCCCTTTTATTGCATTGTCCCTCCCCTTTTCCTAAGTTTGTGCAAACAAAATTATCCAATCTCATGCCCAGACTACTTTCAAACGCGTTCGTCTTTTCTCTTTTCTTCATCGCAGCATCCAACGCACAGAAATTGGACGAACCACTCCCAATAGATTCCACTATTACCATTGGACGAATGGAGAATGGACTCACATATTACATTAAGCGAAACCTCAAGCCCGAAAAAAGAGCCGAGATCTTTCTGGCCGTCAAGGTTGGATCCGTGTTGGAAGAGGACAAGGAACGAGGGATTGCTCATTTCATCGAGCATATGGCCTTTAATGGAACGGCACGCTTCAAGGAGAACGCAGTAGTCGACTATCTCGAATCGATCGGCATGCGATTTGGCCCTGACATCAACGCGTATACAGGCTTTGATGAAACCGTATACATGCTGCAAGTGCCGTCGGATAGTGTGCAGCATCTTGAAAAAGCATGTCAAATCCTGTGCGACTGGGCAGGATCCATAACATTCGATAGTGTCGAGGTTGAAAAGGAACGTGGCGTTGTCATCGAGGAATGGCGGCTCGGACGCGGTGCAAATGCAAGAATAAGCGACAAGCAGTTTCCGGTGATAATGCACAACTCAAAATATGCCAACCGTCTTGCCATTGGAAAGAAGGAGACGATAGAGTCGTTTGGACAAAAATCCATTACCGATTTCTACAAGAGATGGTACCGACCGGAACTAATGGCAGTGATTGCCGTAGGCGATTTCGAGATTGATCCCGTTCTCTCGATAATCAAGAGTCAATTCTCTTCCCTGCCACGTTCCACTGATCAAATTCGCCTCCCCCTGTTTCCGGTGCCAGATCACAAGG